>JAQICA010000057.1 GCA_027858775.1 Salinivirgaceae bacterium
TTTCTGAAAACAGTTATTTACGAAAGTAAACGCCTTGATTTTCAGAAAGGCCAAGCCTTGAACTTGAACTTTTCAAATCAAGCACTCAGAAAAGCAGGTAGTTTTCGTGCTGGCACTAAGTGCGTGTAAGAAAATGCCAATAACTGCTTACGTTAATACCAGTTATTCAAGATAAATAATTAGATGAAAGCCATCCGCAAGGGTGGCTTTTTTTTATCGCTTTGCAGAAACAAAGCCTTTTGGGAACGGAAGTGCAATTTGATGCAGTGTTTCCCCTGATAAAATCTCGTTCGAAAGTTTGATTCCCTGAGCATCGTAAGGCTTTACCATTTATGAATTGCAGAAAACAGTGCGCTTCATTTTTTTTGTTAAGCTATGCAACTATTTATTTCGTTTCTCGTCAGTTATGCAGATACCTGATATTGGGTGAAATTATGATATTTAGGCTATTTTTTTAAACGTGATAAAATGAAAACTCTCCTTATCTACCTGAGTCTCTTATTTCTTTTTGCTGATTTATTTGCTCAGGAGCATGTAAAGTACTTGCCACAACTTCCTGTTGTAGATGGCATTATGGATTCTGATTCGTGGAAGTCGAGCATGAAAATATTTGAAAGCGCACATGTACACAAAACAACTTCCGATTTACCTCATGTTGATGCGAAGTATTTTTTAGGGTACACCGCTACTCACTTATACCTTTATATTGAGGTTGCTGCTGATAGTATTATCACGCGTGACCGGGGATATCAGAACGGGGATGGTTTTCACCTAACCATCGGAGCTCCAAAAGCCAATAGCGAACCCGCTGATGAGTTTTATGTCCTGGGATTTTCGCCTGCTGATGATTGGTCGAACAAAATAAACTGGTACTACAATATCGATCTGGCAATGCGTCCGTTGGGTGCTGAAGTGCAATTTGAATCGGCGGTTATCCGGAATAAAATCTCGTTTGAGTGTTTGATTCCATGGAGTTCCGTAAAGCCCTATCATCCATGGATTTCAGACGGCATTGCGTTTAATCTTTGTTTTGTTAAAGCAGTGGGTGAAACAGACAAAGTGTATTATTTCCTGGTTACTGATCCGCGCATGCAAAGCGAGCAGTCTAAACGAAAGTATGTCACCTTAACCTTTGAAGATCCAGACACAAATAGTCATTTTTATTCGCTTCCCCAACGGCATAATATTAATGAATCCGAAGCCCTGACCATCGATATAGCCGGATATCGTAATCATGATACTGCCTGTTCGTTTAACGTGCAGATAGTTGATCGGGAGAATAAATTAGTATTCTGTGACACTTTTCTAACGGACTTTTCTGAACACAAATTAGTTAGTCGTATTTTAATTCCTGAAAAATCGTTGAAAGCCGGTAATTATTCTGTCATGCTTGAAAATGACGGGCAGGATATTGGAAAATATGGGGTTACTGTTTTTTATGATATCGATTTTTTTGCGCTTCGGACAAAATTAGAATCAGCAAAAACGTACCTGACTTCAGGTGCGTTCAATACGTTAATGTTTTATCTTAACCAAACCGAGCAAGAAATTGCTGAACTAAAACCTTACGAATCATCGGAACGCCTGTTGGTCGATATTGAGCAAATTAAGCGGCAGGTGCAGGAATCATACCGTGGAATTGATCCTGTTTCAGCTAAACGGGGAATCTACAGACGAGCATTTGTTTCAGAGCTTGATCAAACATTACGTCCCTATACTATTTATGTGCCTAACGGGTATTCTCCCGATACGGAGTATCCCTTGCTCGTGTATTTGCATGGAAGTGGCGAAGACGACCGTGCGCTGTTTCGCTCAAAATTTATACGGGAAGGGTTTATTGTTTTGGCTCCAAACGGTAGAGGCACATCGAATTGTTTTGCTACGCAAAATTCGCAGATCGACATTAGGGAAGCCGTTACAGATGTGTTAAAGCACTTTCATATTGATGAAAATCGAATAGTGCTTAGTGGTTTTTCCATGGGTGGATACGGCGTTTACCGTACGTATTATGAACAGCCCGAAATGTATTCGGCCCTGGCTATTATTTCAGGTCATCCAAATTTGGCTGCAAAATGGAAAATTGGTGATGAAAACCTTAACTTTTTGACAGATACCTTAGTGGATCATTTTGCAGAAATCCCAATGTTTATCTATCATGGTATACATGATTTGAACTGCCCGTATAAGTTTACAGAAAGCTTTGTCGAAAAAATTAAGCTTGTAAATAATAATGTGGTTTTTGTGGTCGATTCACTATCGGGGCACTCTGGTGTAAATAACGAGACTGAAATCCGGTATCACGAATGGTTGCGAAGCCAAGGTCGATAAGTGCTTTTCCTTGTAGCAGTCTGATTGCAATGTTGTAAGATCTTTGTGCTGATAAGGAAGCTAATTCTATAAAAAGGTTATGTTGTGCAATGCATTTGCCGGTTCATTTCATTCTGATTGGAAAATCAAAATTACGCACACATGAAAAAAGTTCTTAAAGGCTGTTTTTAGCATTTTTATTGTATTTTTGCACTCCAAAACACAAACCGAAATTGCTATGTTTGATAATCTTACGGAACGGTTAGAGAGTTCTTTTAAGCTCCTGAAGGGGCAAGGACGTATTTCTGAGGTAAATATTGCGGAAACACTTAAAGATGTAAGACGTGCATTGCTTGATGCCGACGTTAACTTTAAAATTGCGAAAGATTTTACCAATGACGTTAAGGAGAAAGCCTTGGGTGCCAATGTGCTCAATGCAGTGAAGCCCGGACAAATGATGGTGAAGCTTGTGCACGACGAGTTGGCCGAGTTGATGGGAGGGAAAGCTGTAGATATCGACCTTAGCAATGAACCGGCTATTATACTAATGGCCGGATTGCAAGGTTCTGGTAAAACAACCTTTTCTGGCAAACTTGCAAATTACCTGAAAACCAAAAAAGGCAAAAATCCATTGCTGGTGGCAGGCGACGTGTATCGTCCGGCTGCGATAGATCAGTTAAAAGTGGTTGGAGAACAAATTGGTACTCCCGTATATTTTGAAAACGATAATAAAGATCCCGTAAAAATTGCTAAAGCAGCCATCAAAGAGGCCAAGTCAAAGGGGCATGATGTGGTCATTGTCGATACCGCCGGTCGTTTGGCCGTTGATGAAGTGATGATGAACGAAATTGCTGCCATTAAAGATGCAATTAAGCCGCACGAAATTCTGTTCGTAGTTGATTCCATGACGGGACAAGATGCCGTTAATACGGCCAAAGAATTTAATGACAGGCTCGACTTTAGCGGAGTTATTCTGACCAAACTCGATGGTGATACACGTGGTGGGGCAGCGCTCTCTATTCGCAGAGTAGTTGATAAACCAATAAAATTTGTGGGTACCGGTGAAAAACTCGATGCGCTCGATGTATTTCACCCCGACCGGATGGCCGACCGTATTCTCGGTATGGGCGATATTGTTTCACTTGTGGAACGTGCTCAGGAACAATTCGACTCTGAAGAGGCTCGCAAACTCAATAAAAAACTGGCGAAAAACCAGTTCGATTTCGACGACTTTCTTGGTCAAATCCAGCAAATCAAGAAAATGGGTAATATAAAAGATTTGGCATCGATGATTCCGGGTGTTGGAAAAGCACTCAAGAAAATGGATATCGACGATGACGCTTTTAAAGGTATCGAAGCTATTATTCGCTCGATGACCCCTGTTGAAAGGCAGCAGCCCAATGTAATTAACGGTTCGCGCAGGAAACGAATTGCTGACGGCAGCGGAACAAATGTGCAGGAAGTAAATCGGTTGATTAAGCAATTTGCCGAAACACGCAAAATGATGAAAATGATGTCGTCCGGGAAAATGAAAAACATGATGCGCAATATGCCGCAACAGTAATCTTTTGACGAACCATTAAACCAAATAATCACATGCAACTCATAGACGGAAAAAAAATATCGCAGGATCTGAAAAACGAAATAGCCGAAGTGGTGGCTCAGCGAAAAGCCGACGGAAAAAAAATCCCTCACCTTGCCGTTATTCTGGTGGGTGAAGACGGAGGCAGCCAAACTTATGTTAACAGCAAGGTAAAATCATGTGAACAAGTAGGTTTTAAAAGTACAAAAATTACTTATCCCGATACGGTTAGTGAAGATGAACTTTTGGCCAAAATTAGTGAAGTGAATAACGATGCCGATATCGATGGATTGCTTGTTCAGTTGCCATTGCCATCGCATATTTCAGAAGAGAAAGTAATAGAATCGATCGATCCTCAAAAAGATGTGGACGGCTTTCATCCCATTTCAATGGGGAAACTTGTGGCAGGAATGCCAACTTTTTTGCCGGCTACACCTGCTGGAATTGTCGAATTACTCGATCGCTACGATATTGAAACAGAAGGTAAACACTGCGTAGTGCTTGGCAGAAGTCACATTGTAGGCACACCCATGACACTGCTCATGTCCCGCAAAGCTAAACGCGGAAACGCCACCGTTACCATGTGTCACAGCCGCACAAAAAACCTGGCAGAAATTACTCGTCAGGCCGATATTATTATTGCAGCATTGGGCATACCGGAATTTTTGAAAGCCGATATGGTTAAAGAAGGCGTTGTGGTTATTGATGTAGGTACAACCCGTGTGAAATCTGACAAAACAAAAAGTGGCTGGAAACTCAAAGGCGATGTGCTCTTCGATGAAGTTTCGCAAAAAGCCTCATTCATTACTCCTGTTCCCGGTGGTGTAGGACCAATGACTATTGCATCGCTGCTCAAAAATACGCTGAGTGCAGTTGAAATGAACGAAAATTAAATGTTTTCATAATTTTTAAATTTGAAAAGCGGTTGATTTTTGTAATCAATCGCTTTTTTTGTTTGTGCGTTTGATTAATAAATTCGATCCTTCGCATCAGGGGTCGATTATGAAAATATAAAACGATTGTTTAATCAATTGTCTACGTTTTCTATATCGGGATTCACTCTCATAAAATCAATAGTTATGATTTACCAATCATTCTATTGATTAATTCGAGTAGAACATTCACCTCTACGCTAGACTGCCAACTTGATCAGTCCAGCCCGTATGGGGTGCTTACTCAATAATGCCTTATTAACAATGAATTCAGGGGGTGACATAAGTTTCTTTTGCGGTACCTTCTAGCTTGAGGCAAGCGCTGAATTAAAAGCTGTTTGAGCGGATGCGGATGGACTTGCCATGAGAAGAATTATCGATTATTGCATCCGTGAGTTCTTTTAATTCCGGTTGTAAAAGCTAAGAAGGTCGCGAAAGAAACTAAGTCTTGATTTTTGGTTCTTTTCATTAAGGAAAAGAAC
>JAQICA010000127.1 GCA_027858775.1 Salinivirgaceae bacterium
GACTTTGTGGTAAACGGAAAAGGGCGCAATGCGCAACAGCAACAACCCGACAATATCAACTTTTTTGCCAACGCAATGGACTGGTTGGCCGATGATACGGGGCTTATCAGCCTGCGAACAAAAGGCGTTACAGCACGACCCTTGGATGACCTGGAAAACGGAACCAAAACCACGCTTAAATACATGAACTTTTTGCTTCCGCTGATACTGATAGTGCTATACGGAATTTTGCGCACTCAGCAACGGAAACACAGACGTTATAAACGCATGCAACCACATTACACAAAATAATGAAAGGCTGAATCTCATTTTCAATCACATCAGAATCTAAACTCAATTGGTTATGATAAAAAAATTCAATAATAAATTATTGCTTGGGGTCTTTGCACTACTGCTGGTTGCAGCTATTGTGCTGCAAATGATCAACCAACAACCTGAACGCAACTTCCGTAGTCACCTGGCAAAAGTAGACACGTCGAAAATCGACAAAATAGAAATAATTAACCGGGGCGGCACCCATATGTTTATTGAAAAGGCGGAAACGCACTGGAACGTAAAATTAAACAACAAAAAAGCCCGTGCAGATGCCCAGCTGGTGAATTCGCTTATGCAGTCGTTTGACAATTTGAAGGTCAAAAAGCGCGTTGGCGTGTCCAAGGAACAATGGAAAAAACACGAAGTTACCGACAGTTTGGGTACTCGACTTAAACTATACGAAGATGGTGAACTTGCAGCCGATCTCATGATAGGTAGATTTTCGTATCAAAAACGAGGGCAAAGCTATGATATGTCGACCAATGCCCGTAATTATGATGAAGACGAAACCTACAGTATTGATGGACAATTAAGTATGGTGGTGCGTCGCGATTTTAACGGCTTTCGCGACAAAACCCTATTGGCTGTAGATCCAAATCAGGTTTCGTCCATTGAGTACTCCTACCCGGCCGACTCTTCGTTTACATTAGCACATAACGAAGAGAAATGGAACATCGATCGTCAACAAGCCGACTCGGCCAATATGCAAGAGTATCTGAAAAACATAAAAAACATGACGGCACAAAATTTCACAGACGCCTTTGAGCCCAATGGTGAAAAAATTCACACCATTACCGTAAAAAATATTTCTGGCCAACAATATGAAATTGAGGCTTATCGGGCATCGGAGAAATTTATCATGCGCACAACACAAAACGAAAATGCGGTTTTTAGCGAAAGTAAACGTATATTTGACCGACTGTTTAAGTCCCCTTCCTATTTTGTGAAAGGTTCTTAAGTGTACTTCTCAAGATATGATAACCTCAGCCACTTTAGTAAATCACTAGAGTGGCTTTGTGTTTTATAGGAATAAACTCAAGACAGAAAACCACCAACCTACCATTTGTACTAATTTCGCCCACTCCTGCCTCGTTCAGTAAACAAAGAAACTACAGCCTGCTTACGAACCACCAGATTTTTTATGATCGAATTTCAGAATAACCCCAACCATCGGGAAGGGTAAAAAATACAGCCATTTTTTCTTTCTATCCCAAAACAGACCAATCCACAGGTCGTACCAGGCAAAGATGAATGCTATTCTCATTGTTTATGATTTTAATATTGAGTTAAACACCGACTAAAGTAAAAAAAATAAAGCACCACCCGCAAAGGCAGTGCTTTATGATAGTATCATATCAAATATAAGATGACATTTTTATTTCTCACCATATTTTGGTTTTACTCCCATATTGTAGAAAGCAAACGACCAAAGATCGGCATACTCCTGAATAACCTTATCGGTTGGTTTCCCGGCACCATGACCGGCTTTCGCTTCAATTCGAATAAGCACAGGATTTTCTCCTTTGTAAGTATCTTGCAATGTGGCAATATATTTAAACGAATGTGCAGGCACCACACGGTCATCGTGGTCAGCAGTAGTCACCATTACAGCAGGATACTTGGTACCTTCTTTAATAGAATGCACCGGCGAGTATTTCAGCAAATACTTAAACATTTCCTCACTGTCTTCTGATGTACCATAATCGGTAGCCCAATAGCGACCAATTGTAAATTTATGATACCTCAACATATCCATTACACCAACAGCCGGAAAAGCCACTGCAAATAACTCCGGACGCTGGTTTGCAACAGCACCAATAAGCAATCCACCATTAGAACCACCCTGAATAGTCAGTTTTTTCGATGATGTGTACTTTTTTTCAATCAAATAATCGGCAGCAGCAATAAAGTCGTCGAACACGTTTTGCTTTTTCATAACAGTGCCGGCTTTATGCCAGTCATCTCCGTATTCGCCACCTCCACGAATATTGGGGATCGCTACTACACCATCATTTTCTAACCAAATAAGTCGAGTAATACTAAAAGAAGGAGTCAAGCTCACATTAAATCCACCATATCCGTAAAGCAACGTCGGATGATTTCCATTCAGCTCAAGGCCTTTTTTGTGAACAATAAACATGGGAACTTTTGTTCCATCTTTACTTTCGTAAAATATCTGTTTGGCTTCATATTTACTGGCATCAAAATCTATTTTCGATCGTCTGTACAGCTCCGACTTATTATTTTCAACATCGTAACGATATACTGTAGAAGGGGTCGTAAATGAAGTAACCGTATAGAAAGTCTCTTTGTGCTCCCGTTTTCCTGCAAATCCACTTATTGTTCCTACAATGTCACGATCCAAACTTTGCATATGCTTCCCTTTTAAGTTAAAAATTTCAACCTGCGAACGAGCATCGCGCATATAGTTAATAATAAGCTTACCACCAACAAAGCTAACACCTCGTATTACACCTTCCTCTTCGGCAATAAACTCTTTCCAATTTGCCATTTCGTATTTTTTCGGGTCAACTTCCATTATACGGTATCGTGATGCTCCATCGTTGGTTTGCACTAAAAATTTTCCATTTACATGATCGAGCAACGAATAATCATTCTCGAAAGAGGTGATCATTTTATGCATTTTAGCACCGGGAACTCCCAATTCTTTAAAATACAATGCATTTCCACTTGTCGATTCAGTTACATAAATAACCAAATACTTTTCATCTTCGGTTACATCAACACCAAAGCCCCATTTCGGGTTTTTAGTATCTTCATAAACTAAGTTGTCTTCTTTCTGCGAAGTCCCTATTTCATGATAATAAACTTTATTGTTTTCATTTACCCCTTTCAGCTTATCGCCTTCTTTTGGCTCAGGGTAACGCGAATAAAAGAACCCATTTTTATACCACGTGATGCCCGAAAACTTTGCCCACACAATGTGATCATCAAGCATTTCACCGGTCTCAATATTTTTTACATAAATTTCTCGCCAATCGGAGCCGCCACGCGAAATAGCATACGCTAAGTATTTTCCATTTTCCGAAGGAGCAAAAGCCGCCAACGAAACCGTTCCATCATCAGACAATTGATTGGGATCTAAAATTACCTTCCCCTCATCTTCAAGGCTCTCCTTAATATAAGCTACGCTTTGGTTCTGCAAACCATCGTTTTTAAATACATAATAATAAGAACCTTTTTTAAAAGGAGCCGAAATACGCGGATAATCCCAAATTTCGGTTAACCGATTTTTAATAGCATCGCGAAAAGGAATTTGGTCTAAATAACCAAAAGTCACTTTATTTTGAGCCGCAACCCAATCAGCAGTAGCTTTTGATGTATCATTTTCCAGCCAACGATAAGGATCAGGCACTTTATGCCCGAAGTACTCGTCTACCACATCGCCTTTTTTTGTTTCGGGATAAGGCGGGATGTCAATTTTTTCTTTCTTTGTATTGCAACTCATAAGAAATGCAAAAATTACAAAAAGCCATGTTATTTTGTTCATAATAAATAAGGTATTTAGTGAATAATTAATGCTAAATTTACAAAAAATATTTGGCGGTAATGCTTTGTTATCAAGATATTTCTCAATATCCACCAACAAAAACACGCTAAAATAAATGATCAAGTTCACACTAATAATAAAACGGGAATATTTTTTCGCTGACGTAATAAAGAGTAGAAAGTAAAAAATGACAATCAAATTACTCATCCTTCTTTTTCTAATCCCCCGTAATTAGCCACAGCACAGCATTTATCATAATTTTTCTACCGAAAATACAACCCTATATTAAAATTTTTCGTAAGATCAACTGATTTAATAAAATCTTAACCAAAGCTTATTTTTTTTAAGAATTATTACAATATTTGTGAGAATTATAAATTTAAAAAAGTGCTATGAGAAAATTACTTACAATCATTGTTTCTTTTATGATTTTGGGAACAACCTGGGCTACAGCGCAGTCCAAGCTTATCT
The DNA here is from genome assembly GCA_027858775.1 of Salinivirgaceae bacterium. Taxonomy (GTDB): domain Bacteria; phylum Bacteroidota; class Bacteroidia; order Bacteroidales; family Salinivirgaceae; genus Salinivirga. The sequence continues at coordinate 4,298 of JAQICA010000127.1, forward strand.
TTACGGATAGCGACAACCAACTTAAAATCAACGAGGTTACGAAAAACGGCTTCGAATTCGATCTTTCCATTGGAAAGGCTTTCGTGAAAGATGCCGATTCGAAAGAAGGAAACTACTTCATCCTTCAAACGCAAGGATTTACTAAATCGACACAAATTGGAAATCCCGATCTTCCTTCCAAAGGAAAATTAATTGAAGTACCATTTGAAGCAGCAGTGAAAATTGAAATTCTTTCTTCAGAAACGCAAGTTGTAAATCTGGGAGAGAAAGGCTTAGAAGGAAAAATCTTACCTTGCCAGCCATCATTAGCAAAATGCGGAGATAACGAAAATCTTCCTTTTGAATTTAACGCTGAAGTATACAACAGCGATTCATTTTATGGTGACGAACTAGTATCTTACGAAGAATCTGGCGTTATGCGCGGAACAAGAATGGGACGTATTGAAATGAACCCTTTCCGCTACAACCCCATTACTAACGAGCTTATGGTGTATACTGACATGAAAGTAAAAGTAACTTTCGAAAATGCCAACTTCGCCAAAACAGAAGAGATGAAAAACATCTATGGAAATAGCCTGTTTAACAACCTCTTAACCAAGACAATGAACTACGAAGAAGAAGGTAGGCCACTTAACGAGAATCAGCCTGTAAAGCTTCTCATTATTGCCGATCGCATGTTCGAAGAGTCATTGGCCCCCTTTGTAGAGTGGAAGACCATTTCAGGTATTGAAACCACTGTACGCTACACAGACGAAAGCGAAATTGGTAGCTCAACCACATCAATTAAATCGTACTTACAAGACCTTTACGATGCAGCTACAACAGAAGATCCAGCTCCAAGCTTTGTGCTTTTGGTTGGTGATGTTGATCAAATACCCACATTCGACGGAACATCTGGCTCACACGTGAGCGACTTGTATTATTTCACTTACGATGGCGCAAGCGATCTTATTCCAGACATCAACTACGGACGTTTTTCTGCTCAAACAACAGAACAACTCGATATTATGGTCGAAAAAACACTGTTGTATGAAAAATATGAAATGGCAGACCCATCGTATTTATCTGATGTAGTATTAATTGCCGGAGTAGATGGTAGCTATGCTACAGTGTACGGAAATGGGGCAATAAATTATATCAACGACGTATACATGGCAAACGATGAAGGATTGAATGTGCACATGTATAATTATCCTGAATCAGGTTCTTCTGCTGCAGCAATTATCCAAAACGTGAGCGACGGTGTAGCATGGGGCAACTACACTGCACACTGTAGTTCAGCTGGTTGGGGCGATCCATCATTCACTAACAGTGATGTTCCCGGACTTCAAAACGACGAAAAATATGGCCTATTAATTGGAAACTGCTGTTTATCAAACAAATTTGATGACAACTCATGTTTCGGAGAAACACTTCTTCGTGCCGAAGGTAAAGGAGCCATTGGTTACATTGGAGGATCGAACAGTACATACTGGGACGAAGATTACTACTGGGCCACCGGATATGGTGACGCCGTTCAGTATCCAAGTTATGAAGATTTTGGAAATGGAGCATACGACTTGTACTATCACCAAAATATAGACGAACAACCCTACGAAATATGGGCACCAACTCAATCGCAAGTAAACCTTGCCGGACAGTTGGCTGTTGAGGAAAGTAACTCAACCAGAAAGACTTACTATTGGGAAATTTACCACTTAATGGGAGATCCCACCCTTATGCCTTGGATCGGTGTACCCGATGCCATGTCGCCAGACTACTTATCGTCTATCGTTTTAGGAATGAGTCAGGTTGAGGTTACAAACTTACCTGGCTACGCCCGCGTAGCACTAAGCAACGATGGAGAATTACTCGCCACTGCAATAGCCAATGCCAGCGGTAGTGCTACATTGGAATTCGAAAGTTTTACAGCTCCAACTACTGCACAAGTGGTAGTTACAGCACAATTCAAACAACCTTACATTGGCGAACTGGAAGTTATTCCCAGCGATGAACCGTTTGTCGTGTATGACAGCCACGCAATTAATGATGGTGCAGAAGGAAACGGAATGCTTGATTATGGAGAAAGTGTAATGTTAGATATTTCTGCCTCTAACGTAGGTGCAGTAGGTACAGACAATGTAGAATTAACCCTTTCTTCAACTGACGAGTATGTAACTATCACTGAAGCGACAGCTAGCCTTGGCGAAGCACTTGCAGAAACAACTTATTCGGTTGAAGACGCATTTGCTTTTGAAGTATCGGAAAATGTACCTGATCAGCACACTATTGCATTTACGTTAACTGCCAACGATGGTGTAAACGATGCATGGGAAACAGGATTCTCTATTACAGCGAATGCGCCGATAATTGAACTTGGTTCAATTGTACTAAACGACGCAGACGGGAACGATAACGGAAATCTTGATCCGGGCGAAATAGCAACATTTACAATTCAGGTTGCCAATATTGGGCATGCAGCCAGTATGGATGTAACTACTACATTAACAGCTGTATCGGATAATATTACAGTTGTCAACGAAATTGTAACCGTTTCGGAAATCGACGGTCAGTTAGTAACTGAATTTGTTCACACAATAACTGTTTCGGCGATAGCCAATATCGGCGATATTGCTGAGCTTAACCTGGAAATTGTTTCTGGTGAAACAACTATTACACAAAGCATCGAAGAAGCTATCGGGTTGGTATTCGAAGATTTCGAATCGAGCGATTTCACAAGCCACGATTGGGTAAACGATGAAGCTTACCCATGGGTAATTACTGAGTCGGCTTACGAAGGTGCATTTGCTGCAAAAAGTGGTACACAAGACCACGATCAAACGTCGGAACTTTCTATTACAATGGATATTACTAACGAAGGTGAACTTTCATTCATGTATAAAGCCTCTTCAGAAAGTGGATACGATTACCTGAGATTCTACATTGATGGAGCACAACAAGAGGAATGGAGTGGCGCAGGCGATTGGGAACAGGCAACCTACACGGTAGCTGAAGGAGAACACACTTTCAAATGGGCTTACAGTAAAGACGGAAGTGTATCGAGCAACGACGATTGCGG
>JAQICA010000176.1 GCA_027858775.1 Salinivirgaceae bacterium
AATCAAACTATCATCAACCAATGCAAAATCAATCAAATTACTCTTTTCAGAATATTCAATACCCAACGGGGCAAAGCTTTTTCTGTACAATAATGATTACTCACAAATTTCAGGTGCTTATACCCAAAAAAACATGAGCCCCGACTCTTCATTTGCCATTGCCGATTTCCCGGTTAACAAAATATTCATTTAATATTATGAACATGTAAATGCAAAATCATCCGGAAGTGTGATCATTAACCAGGTAAGCCTTGCTTACCGCGACCTACACGAAATGATTTCAGGCGACGTTCAGAGTGCAAGCTACAACGATGTAAATTGTGGAAAAGGCCTCGAATGGCAACTTGAAAAACATGCCGTAAGCAAATACACTTTTGTGGAAGATGGTTCAGGCTCCTATTGTAGCGGTGCGCTTATCAACAACTCGAAATCAGATGGCACTCCCTATTTTTTAACAGCACACCACTGTGTTAGCAGCAATGAAGTTGCCAAAACAATCACAGCCTGGTTTAATGACGAAAGTAAAGGTTGTGGATTGAACACAGAGAATTATAAAAAACTTAGCGGGGCAAAGTTACTCACAACCGGCAATGAATCAGATTTCACGCTTATTGAATTCAACGAAACACCTCCACCATCATGCCAACCCTATTATGCCGGCTGGGATCGGGGTGCTTCTCCTTTATCCGCTGTTTCTATCCACCACCCCGAAAGGTTACCGAAAAAAATATCATTTGAAGACGATAAGCCTGTATCTTATGAATACACAATAGGATGGACTGATTATACAACCTCACCTGCCAACTCCCATTGGGAGGTAATTTTTGAGAGTGGCATGACTGGCGGCGGATCTTCCGGCTCTCCCCTGTTCAATGAGAACAGGCGTATTATTGGTCAATTGCACGGCGGCGGCGATTACGATTCCTATTACGGGAAAATTAGCTACTCGTGGGACAATAGCGGCATAACCGATAATTTCCTAAACAATATTAAATATAACGAACTTTGGGAATATCTAAGTGAAGATAAAAACACTCAATTTATTGATGGTTTCACACCTGAAAATAACCAGCCCGAAGCCGTTTTAAATATTGATTACGAGTATGTTTGTAAAGGCGCCCCCATACCGCTAAACGACCATTCGGTATTCAATGTAAATAAATGGAACTGGAAAATCTCGCCCACAACGGTTTCTTTTATTGAAGGTACATCACCTGACTCTCAAAACCCCATTGTGCGTTTTAAAGAACCAGGCAGCTACAGCATAACGCTAATTGTAGAAAATGCTTATGGCAAAGACAGTGTTACACACAGCGATGCAATCATTGCCGGTTCTTCAATTAATGTATCGTATCAATCTGCCCCCCAGTCAGGAACATGCTTCCTCGAAACTGATTCGGTGCAAATCATCGCTTCGGGTGCTTCTGACTACCAATGGAAACTTAACGAAGGCACTTTCGATTTTTTCGATTTGAGTTCATCTGAAAATAAAGCAATAATCAAACAAAACAGCTCCAGTTTCATCGATTCAACTTTCGATATTGAAGGAATAATAATCGGCCATCAAGGCACATGTACCGACACCAGTTTTTATAATATTCAACTTGTTATGCCAACAAACGATGATATTGCCAATGCAAAACCACTTCAATTTGGAGAAAACGGCCCCTTTAATAACATTTGCGCAAGTATTGAACCCAACGAACCAGTTCCACCGGTAGATGTAGATTCATGCACAACACAAACCGACTGGTGCGATGAATATTGGACAGGTGAAAATATTGTTGAAAATTCTGTATGGTTTTCTTTCTATGCCCCCGAGGCAGGTGCTGTTTCGATAGCTGCCACCGGTATGGATGGGCAAATTGCACTTTACGAGGCCAGTTCGCACACTGAAATATTAAACGGCAACTACACCCTTCTGGCCGCCAACGACGATATTTCAGACTCTGTCTATACATCATTTATTGAAACCGTTAATGTAATCCCGGATGAAATGTATTGGCTGCAATTTGATGGCAGCGCTGGTGGAACCGAAGGAGAATTCAACATCACCCTGAATGAAAAAAACCAGACAAGCTCGAATCGCATCACTCAAAATGCCAACATCCATTCACTCAAAATATTTCCCCAACCTGCACAAAACTATATTATTGCCGAAAGCGGTATTTTGATAAAACAAAATAATGTCCGTGTTAAAATATACAACAACACCGGGGCACTTATTTATACGGAAAAAACGTCAACAAACAACAATCAGGTACTGATTGATTTTGACAAAAAATGGAATAACGGCATTTATTTCCTTTCAATTCAAACACCGGAGGATGAATTCGTTTCAGAACGTTTTATTTTGAAAAAGTAAAAAATACAGGAACTCAATTATCAATTTGCCAATTGTTGCTCAATAATTACATTAGATGAAATACTATGTTGTATAACAGTTGATTATAAGTGCAATATTTCTACTAATTAAAACTCGTATTTCGTAATTTGATTATATAACTAAAACTGACAGTTATGAAAAATACAATCAGATTACTTATTGCATTTATTTTTGCAGGTTTATTTTTTTCTGGGTGTGGAAATGGTTA
>JAQICA010000191.1 GCA_027858775.1 Salinivirgaceae bacterium
AAGCGCCATAATTCTGGAAAGGAAAGGTCGACCCGTCGGTTTTCTCCTTTTAAAGTGGCCGGATATATTCTTGTACCCAATCGAAAAGCAGCACTTTCGCTGGAACGGAAATTGAAAAATATGAAAAGCCGGGATCTACAGTATCAGCGCTTTAGTGTCTTTGGTTTGCGCCTATTGTACGATTCCATTAGCATTCTATGCTAAATTATGGAGAAAGGGTTAACTGCTTTTAATGAGCAAGTAAAGTGGTAATTTTGCAGCTTCTTTTTTTATGAATGGAGATCAGCAATAAAATTCGAGATCCAAAACTGATAAGCATTGGTATTTAACCTACACTTTCGCTTATTTGCGTTGGTTTCTGTTGTGTTTTGCTTTTTAGTTTTTCAGGGTCTATTAGCAGGAACAAGCTCAAAAAGAAGAAAATAAAACTCCCTCCTTGAAACCTTTGCAACATCGATTCAAAAAGAAAATTAAAACCAACAATAAAAAGGAACAATGTGAGCAAGTAATTTTTGTCCTTAATGCTCTGAATAAATGGTATTAAAAGTAGTAATATCAGGATGATTAAACCGAATATACCTGTGTTCAGCCATGTCTCCAGATATTGATTATGCGAATTTTTATCGAACATGCGTTCATGAACATTATTTTTTGCGTACAGCTCTTCCCGAGCTGCATTCACATCGGCTATTCCTAATCCCCAAAGCGGGTGTTTGCTGGCCAACTCCAACGATGATTCCCATAATTCTATTCGAGTCGTTCCTTTTTCTGAGACTTGTTGTTTGTCTGGCACTGTTTTTTGCAATCTCGATTGCGAAAAAATAAGCATCAGTGCACCCGTCAATGCGATAATTACCGCCGGAAACTTAAGTAAAAACAATCGTTTGTTCCTGAAATAAATATAGGATGAAAAAAGAAAATATAAAAATGCAGTGAGTATCCCTGCGCGGCTCGATATTAAATAAACCCCAATAAACAAGTAGAATAACAGAAGAATGATTACCCATCTTTTAATGTGACGAATACGAGCGAAGTAGGTGAGTATCCCCATGGAAAATATAGAATACATGGCAAAATAGGAGGGGTGCTTAAACAGGGAGAAGTTAACATAGGCAAATTGGTTTTTCCCTATCACAAACGATTCAAAAAAGTTTAAATTTTCGTCGAGCGATGCCTGAAAAAACCAGCCATTCTCAGAAATATGGGTTGAATCAATAAACGAATTGATTACGCACAGCGTAAGGGTCAATAAATTGCCCAACAAGAATGCAAACAGTAATAAATTGATCTTCTTTTTGTATAAGTCGTTGCAAATAAGGAGTATAAATGGCAATATGAAGGCTGTTATCAACGGTGTAAGGGATTTAAACCCTTCGTTCACATTAGTTGAAAACAAGGCGCTTGCCAAATGGATAGCCACGAAGGCAGCAAATAAAATTACGTATGTTTTTGTAAATTTATGAAAATTTGCTCGTGCCTTATCGAACACTTTTCCTTCAACCAACACAGCTAATATCCATAGCCAAATAAACGGTAAACTATATTGCCTGGGGAAAGGAATAAAAAATACAACGGCCAGGGCCAGATAGAAGTTAATATTGCGTATCAATAAGGCTTTCATATTTAATAATTTTGGCAAAAATAGTTTTTTGAATTCAATTGTCTGATATAAAACTGATTTTTCGTACCATAAAACAAAAGTAACTAAAAAATAGAAAGGTGCTATTGATTGTAACATTTCATAGTGGTATAGAATAAGGAGTACCTCATTGCTTTTCTTCTTTCTCTTTGTCAAATACCTGAACTTTCCTATCTTTACAAATTGGTTTTCCATTGTAAGTGGTTGCTTAGTAGTTTGTTGTGTGTATAAGTCGATGTTTTTGACATAAATTTGGCTCAATAAATGTCATTAATCAAAAATAAAAAAAGACATATTCAAAGTATACAAGAAACTGGTGAGTACGTTTAAGGCGTCTTTTTGCATAGCATTAGATGTGTGGAACTCGTTGATTATTATTGGGTATTAGAAAAATGCTATTGCCACTTAACCTTTTTAGATGAAGAAATATTTTTCACTGTTTCAAAAAATATTTACCAATGAAGCTTTCCTGTTTGTTGTTGGAAAGTATTTCGCTTTCGGACTTCAGTTTCTGAATTCCATTTTAATTGCGCATATTCTTGGGCCATATTATTTTGGAATTTATGGATTTGTTCTTCTGGTTGTATCTTATGTGCGTTTTGCCAATTTCGGAGTCCATTATGCTGTAAATGTTGAGCTTTCAACACACGACAGAACCAATAAGCAAGAAGCCAATCAAATCACGTCCATGGGATTTATGGTCACAATAGGAGTGGCCGTTTTAATACTTCTCGCCGCACTTTCAATCCATTTTCTCGATATTCAGGTTTTTGAAAAGTACGATTTTAGTCAATACCTGCTTTTGACTGTTTTTATTAGTATATCGCTTATTATGAGTTTGTTGTTTACGAATATTTACAGGTCTTATTCTAAGTTTTATCAAATATTGGCCTATTTTATTCTTCCGCAACTGTTTTTGCTCATAATGCTTTATGTTGGTCCCGAAAATGAAAAGCTGAACTATCTGCTATATGGATTTTTGGGCGGACATGTTATTGCGCTGCTTGTTTTTATAAAAGATTATCCGCTTAAATTCAGCTTTACTTTTAGTTGGAGAATATTTCACTCATTGATAAAACGAGGTATTCCACTTGTAATTTACAATGCTAGTTTTTACTTTATTTTATTATCTGCACGAACCATTGTCAGTATTTTTTACGATGTAGAAAGCATGGGGCTGTTTTCATTCGCCAATAATGTGGCGCAGGCCTCTGAACATGCTTTGGGTGTAATTAGTTTCGTGTTTTTTCCGAAAATATTAAACCGGTTGAAAACCGACATTCCAAACCATGATGCTATAGAGCTGCTGGCTAAAATCAGATCTCTTTACCTTGTAGTTTTTTACCTCATTATGTTTTCGCTGGTTTTTGTTTATGGCATTCTGGTTGGTTTTATGGAAAGTTATCAATTCTCTGAGTTGACTTTTCTGTTTCTTATCTTGATGAAATTGTTCATTGGTAAAGTGTTTGGCTATTCTCACCTTTTGGTTTCGCGGGGATACGAAAATAAAATTGCTGCTTATGCTTTCATAACAGTCTTATTGGCGACTGTTTCATCTATTGGGTTCATTTATTTTTATCAGGTAGATTTTACTATTGTGGCGGTGTGTACATTTATAAGTACAGCTTTTTATATGCTAGCAGTTATTAGAAAAGGGAAAATTGTCTTGCACAACGAATTCCGGTTTTTTGAGACTATATCGGAGCTGTTTCCACTAAGATATCTCATTCCTTTAGTATTGTTGATTCTTGAGCGTATTTTTATCCGTGAAATAGTTACCAGCGTTTTACCATTGATTGTTTTTGTTTTGCTGAATTGGAAGTCAGTAAAAGCTGCTGTTATACAGTTTCTTAAAGTCTTCAGTAATATAAATTATGTAAAGTTTTAGCTAAATGACAAACGGAGAAATAATTGAAGAAATTGCAAGGCAGGAAAAAGAGAACCAACTATACAACGCAAAAGCATTTGGCTTTCCATTGTGGCGAATTCTCCGCACTCCGTATGTTGAACGAAATTTAAAACAGAAAAATCCGGATTTTACGCGCGACAACCGCAAAAAGAACATTCAGCCCCTAAAATTCATCAAGTTTTATTTAAAATCACTAAACTCATGATCTTTGCTTTTGTTCAGGAAACCCGTGGAAAACATTGTGTTTGCTTTTCCGCGTCTCCAGAAGAAAAACGCCACTTATTTTGATAAATTTACTGATCCCCTAATTGAGCTTTCTGAGTTAAAAAACAACTACCTTATTTTCCAACGCCCCGAATCCGGCTTGCACTATAAACCTCGTCGAAATTCGGCAAAAGAGAAATACACAGACTTTATTGAAACTACTTCAAAACTTGCCAGTCTCTTTCTTTTTCCTTTTGTAATGATGATAAGGTTCAAAGCACTCATGACCATTTATCGTAACGGAAAACGGGTTTTTGGTTTAAGTACGAAAGATTTATTTCTAATGGCTTATAAAATTACCATATTCACAGTTCAATACATCATTTATCGTCGGTTGCTCAAAAGCCTCAGACCCAAAAATGTATTTGTGGTAAACCGTGCTTTGCATTATCCGGTAATTGTAGCTGCCCATAAAATGAACATCGCCTCTTATGAACTCCAGCATGGCGTTACACACACTTGGACGGTTTTGTACTCAGGGAAATACGATCCCGTTATTGACCCTGATTATTTTCTTGCTTTTGGACAAAAATGGATTGGAAAACAATATGGTATACCTCTCGATAAAATGATCAATATTGGTTGGGCCTATAGTGATCTTATTCATATTGAGATGGATAAGATAGATCTATACAAAAACAGGGTTTTAGTTATTTCTGTACCGGGTATAAGCCCACAAATTGTTGCTGCAACTATTCTGCTTGCCAAAGTATATGAAAAAACAACTTTTGATTTACGGCTTCATCCGCAAGAGCAATTATCTAGAGAAGAAGAAAATAAGATTCAACAACAAACCAATGTTATCTTAGTTGATAATACAGAAGAATCTACCCAGACCCTGATGCGATATAAGTATGTGTTGGGAGTGATGTCTTCTGTACTTTTTGAAGCGTTATCACTTCAAAAAAACGTGAGAATAATTAATTTTGAACCATTAAAAGGAGAACAATATACCGGGCAAACATCAAAATACTTTGAGAAAATTAACTCAGTATCTGATTTTCAGGTATTTATAAATGATGACAACCCAAGTTCCGAAAAAAATGGAAATACTTACTATAGTCAGTTTGATGTCAAAAAATTTAACGAATTAGTTAGGAATGAAACGAGCCTTTGATTTTTTTGTTGCGTTAATAAGCTTTCTCGTATTATCACCCGTATTCTTGGTGCTGATGGTTTTGGTTTATCTCAATGTTGGCGGACCATTTTTCAGGCAGCGCCGGATTGGTCATGAGGAAAAAATATTTCATCTTTTTAAGTTCAAATCAATGAGAGATAAAGACCCGGACAAAAGTTTAGTAACCAATGCACAACGCGTAACAAAACTGGGCCGGTTTATGCGCAATACAAGCCTTGATGAACTACCTGGTCTGCTTAATATTATCAAAGGTGACATGAGTCTTGTTGGCCCAAGACCGCTTTTAGTAGAATATTTGCCATATTATAAACCGGAGCACCGAAAAAGGCACAGCATAAAGCCCGGATTAACAGGTTTAGCGCAAATAAACGGACGAAACAATACAACTTGGCAGGAACGCCTCGATTATGATGCATTGTATGTTGAAAATCATAATTTTTGGCTCGATTTGCAAATTCTGCTAAAAACAGCCGGTAAGGTTTTTAAACGCGAAGGAGCAGAAAGCAATGTCGATTTATCCATTGTGCGGCTCGATAAGGCAGAAGATTATTTAGAATAAAATTAACAATATGATAACAATATTAGCAACATGTGTGGGGTCGGGAGTAGGGCAGTCAATTCTCGACTCACTGAATTTGACTAACCGATATCGAACGATTGGTGTCGATATGAACCAGGATGTTTATGCCTATGCTTTTTGCGATAAACTTTATCCTGCACCAAACATATATTCCGAAGAATATTTGCCTTTTATAATTGATGTTTGCAAAAAAGAAAACGTTGATGTATTGATACCGGGTCACGATCATGAATTAGGTATTTTCTCGAAAAATATTGAATTACTGCATCAGCACGGCATCAATGTAATTGTTTCTGGAAAAGATATCATTGAAATCAGCCGCGATAAATTTGCCTGGTTTAAATATTTCGAAAAGCTTGGCTGTTCTATTGTACCAACGCTCTCTGTAAAAGATTTCAAAAGAAAGCCCGATAGCTCCTTTTTCCCGGCAATAATAAAACCTATAGGTGGTTCAGCATCACAAGGGGTTCATATTGTGCATAATATGGATGAGTTACTACAAGAGAAGGATGAAGATATCATTCAACCCTATCTTTTCCCTGAAAAAAATGACCCAAACTTAAAAGCTGTAACCGCTGCTGGACAAGACAATTGCTTTTTTCAATTGTCGGAAATATCTATCCAGTTAATTTTTAGTAAACAATCAGAACTACAGGGAATTTTCATCTCCAAAAACACATTAAAAGCTGGTATACCAATCTTTGTCGATCCCATTCAAGCCAATGAATTTCCATACATTGATGAAATTTACAAGTTCGCTGCCGTGCTAAAATCCAAACAGGTGATTGGTCCGGTAAACTTACAGGGGCGCATAACCGACCACGGCTTTTTCTTTTTTGAAATGAACATGCGTTTTACAGGCATTACCGGCACCCGTGCCCGACTGGGATTTAATGAAGTTGCTTATTTGGTTGATCATTTTGCCGGAAAAAACGCAGAACTGACCACACATGCAAAAAATAAAGTAGGTATCAGGCAAGTTGCCTGTGCAACCAAGGTGCGTAAGGGAACTATAAAAGCAAAAAAAACATGCGCAATACTTGGCGCAAGCGGGTTTATCGGATCTGCATTTACTCGGCAGCTACTAGAAAAAGCGGAATATCAACAAGTTTTTCTGGTGTGCAGGGATCAGTCGTATCAAAAATATTGCAACATATTTAGTATCAATGATAAAATAAAAGTAATTCCTGAATCTGATCAAACTGTTGAAAGCATATACGCACAAACCGATGTGCTGATAAATTTTACCGGATCCAGAGCCAATAAACCTGATGTGGAAATGTACGAAGCGCTCGATTTTCAGTTCAGGCAATCACAAAAAATTGCCGAGGCAGGCACCCCCTTAATTATCATTATTTCATCACATTCTGATTATAATCAAAAGGAAGATTCTCCTAAAACTGAAACCCATGATTTAAGTATTGAAAACAGCTACGCATTTCAAAAATATATGGGCGAGCAGTTTTTTCATTCGGCTCATGAACGTTATTCTTCCACAAAAGTAATATCGCTGCGTTTTACCCGCGTAATTGGTGTGCCCCAAAATGGAACGCCGGAAGGTTTCTTCACTCATTTGATTAAATTATTAAAAGATGATAAGCCCGTTGAAATACCCTTTCCGGAGAATAAAATAAATTTGTTCGACATCCAAGATGCTGTAGGATCTATTTTCCATTTTATGGATTATGCAGAACCTGACAAATTACCTTCTATTATTAATGTCGGGGGAACCAACTTATCTATTGGTCAATATGCAAAAACTGTGATTGACACACTAAATTGGAAAGAAAAGCAGGACTTGCTGCACATTGCCCAAACCACTGAAGTACAAACAAGCTCACAAATAACTAGCGATTTGGCCAGGCAATACGAGTGGAAAAACCGCTTCACAATTGAAGATACCATAAAAAGCATCTATAAATTTTTACAAAATAATAACTAAAGCAAACTGCAATGGCAGAAAAAATATTTCTTTCATCACCACACATGAGCGGAAAAGAACAAAACTATGTTAATGAAGCATTTTCGTCCAATTGGATCGCTCCGTTAGGTCCAAACGTCAATGGTTTTGAAAAAGAACTGGCATCATATACACAAACAAAACATGCTGCTGCTTTAAGTTCAGGAACAGCAGCTTTACATTTAGCTTTGATTAACCTTGGCGTAAAGCAAGGTGATGAAGTGCTTGTATCATCGTTCACTTTTTCAGCCACTGTGAACCCAATCGTTTATCAGGGAGCTGTGCCTGTTTTTATCGATAGTGAGATGGATACCTGGAACATGGATCCTGAAATTTTGAAAAAAGCCGTTAGGGATCGAATCGAAAAAGGAAAAAAGCCTGCGGCCATTATTATTGTGCATCTCTATGGTATGCCGGCAAAGATGGACGAAATTATGCAAATTGCTCAAAAATATGATATTCCAATTATCGAAGATGCTGCTGAAGCCTTGGGTGGCCAATATAAAAACAAGGCTTTAGGCAGCATGGGAGATATGGGCATTTTATCTTTCAACGGAAACAAAATCATTACGACTTCAGGTGGTGGTGCGCTTATTTCCAACAATGAAAAATATATAACTAATGCTCGGTTTCTCGCCACGCAAGCACGCGACGAAGCACCACACTACCAACACTCGCATATCGGGTATAATTATCGCATGAGTAATATTGTTGCAGGTATTGGTCGTGGCCAGCTCGAAGTAATCGATAAACGAGTTTCTCAGCGCAGGACAATCAATCAATGGTATAGAACATTTTTAAGCGATTTTGACGGCATCACATTTTTGACCGAACCCAATGACCAGTTCTTCTCAAATTTTTGGTTGACAACCATTTTGGTCGATCAGGAAAAGTGTAACGGTACATCGCGCGAAGATATTCGCCTCAGGCTTCTGGATTACAATATTGAAACCCGGCCTTTATGGAAGCCAATGCATTTGCAACCTGTTTTTGCGAAATATCCGGCCTACATGAATGGAACGTGCGAGCGCTTGTTTGATGTAGGGCTTTGTCTGCCAAGCGGTTCGAACTTAACTCAAGATCAGAAAGACAGAATTTACAGGCACCTGATAGAAATTTTGAAGTCCTGATTATTATAGTTAAATACAACCATTTGCAAAAGGGCAGTTTTTATTCGTTAAATTTGTACACTGACAAAACCTAATTTATATGCTATTCCTCAAGTCCAATAAATATACGCCACGTTGGATTATTTTTTTACTCGATATTTCCATTAGCGTAGTTTCTGTGTTAATGGCCTTTATGATTCGTTTTGGGTTTTTTCTGCCCGAAACGCGATGGGAAGAGTTCTATGAGGTACTTCCATTTGTCGTTCTAGTACGTGCCATTACATTTTTCATTTTCAAAAGTTATAGTGGAGTAATACGCTACACCAGTGCCAAGGATGCTGAGCGGGTTGTTTTAGTGGTAACTGTAGGAACGCTTGTTTTTGTACTTTCTAACTATATCAGTTACTTTTTTGTGAACGGAAAATATATTATTCCGTTTTCAATTGTCATTATCGATTTATTGACCACTACGTTTGTGATGGTTTCCATGCGGTTTATAATCAAATCGTTGTACCACGAAATAATGAGTCCCAGGAGTCGGCGCACAAACGTCATAATTCTGGGTGCCGATGAATCCGGAGCCATTACAAAACGTACCATCGACCGGGTTCCAGGGCTGGGAAAACGGGTAGTTGCTTTTATCGATAACGACAAAACTCGTATCGGAAAAAAATTGGAAGAAGTGCGAATTTATCCAATCGAGGAATTATCTGTCATACTTGAAAAACATGCAGTAAATGAACTCATCATCTCGAAGACCCAAATTGGGGTTGACGAAAAAAACGATGTGCTTCAAAAATGTATCGAAAAAGATGTGGCAGTAAAACGAATTCCCGATAGCAGCCGATGGATTAATGGCGATTTAAGCTATAACCAAATTAAAAACATTCGTATTGAAGAGCTGCTGGAACGACCCCCCATCCAATTAAGCAACAAAGCCATTCAGAAAGAAATTATTGGCAAAGTATTGCTTATTACCGGTGCTGCCGGATCAATTGGTAGCGGTTTGATTCGTGAACTGGTTAAATATCATCCGAAGAAAATAATTTTGTACGACCAGGCAGAATCTCCTCTGTACGATTTAGAGCTCGAGTTGCTCGAAAAGTTGCATTTTTACGACTTTGAGTCAGTGCTCGGCGACGTAACCAACTACGGAAAACTTAAACAGGTTTTTGAACAGCATCATCCTTCAATAGTCTATCATGCTGCAGCTTATAAGCATGTGCCCATGATGGAATCAAACCCCGCCGAAGCAATTAGCACGAACGTGGCCGGCACAGTAAATCTGGCCAAACTGGCAGATGAGTTTGCGGTTGATAAATTTGTGATGGTTTCCACAGATAAAGCAGTGAATCCCACCAACATAATGGGCGCATCAAAGCGTATAGCCGAAATTTTTATACAATCGTTTAACAATAACACCAAAACCAGTTTTGTAACCACCCGGTTTGGCAACGTATTGGGCTCGAACGGTTCGGTTATTCCACGATTCAAAAAGCAAATCAAAGAAGGAGGCCCCATTACCATAACTCATTCTGATGTGACTCGCTATTTCATGACTATACCCGAGGCCTGTCAATTGGTTTTGGAAGCCAGCATAATGGGTGAGGGTGGTGAAATATTCCTTTTTGATATGGGGAAATCCGTTAGAATAACTGATTTGGTTCACAAAATGGTCAAAATATCAGGTATGGAGGTCGGGAAAGATATCCAAATTGTATACACCGGGCTTCGCCCTGGCGAGAAACTGCATGAGGAGCTGCTTACAGCCAAAGAAAATACGTTGCCTACTTACCATGAGAAAATCATGAAAGCACGTGTGCAGCACCACGAGTTCTCCAAAGTAGAACCAAAGATTAGCGAATTAATTAAACTGGCAATCAACGCAGATCAATTTGAATTGGTGAAATACATGAAAGCGTTTGTTCCCGAGTTTAAAAGTGAGAATTCTGTGTTTGTGCGGTTAGATAATGATTAATAGAATTGAAAACACATCAATTACTCAAAAAGCGTTAGCTCATTTGTAACGTTTGGCAATTTTTGTCAATAATCTGTGAGTTTGTGCAATCAACTTGCCTTATGGTTTAACAGAAAATAGAAAAGCCGGACTATTGAAGCCCGGCTTTATATTGCTATAATATAAGAAAACTATATTGTTCGTCCGGGGTACTGTTTTAGTCCCTCTTCCAGTGTTTCCATTGCATTTTTTAGGTCGGTTATGTTTAGCACGTAAGCAATACGCACATGATGTTTTCCCAATTCGGGATCAGCGTAAAAACCTGATCCGGGAGCCATCATTACTGTTTGACCTTTGTACGAAAAATCAGACAACATCCATTGGCAAAATTTATCGGTATCGTCTACCGGCAGTTCGGCAATGGTGTAGAATGCGCCTTTAGGCATTGGACTATTCACTCCCTCCATGTTGTTCAGGGCGCTAATCATAAAGTCGCGTCGCTCGATATACTCATTGTACACCTCAGTAAAATACGATTCCGGCGTATCTACGGCAGCTTCGCCCAACACTTGGCCCAATGATGGTGGACTCAAACGTGCCTGTGCAAATTTCATGGCAGTTGCCAATACTTCTTTGTTTTTTGTGATGAATGCTCCAATGCGCACACCACAAGCGCTGTAGCGTTTCGAAACCGAATCGATAAGAATGGTATTATTTTCCAATCCTTCGAGATTCATTACAGAAAAATGCTTGTGTCCATCGTAGCAAAACTCCCGATAAACCTCATCGCTAAAAATATACAAATCGTGCCTACGTGCAATTTCGCCCAATTTCTGAATCTCTTCTTTTGAGTACAAATAACCTGTAGGGTTATTGGGGTTACAAATAAGAATTGCTTTGGTTTTGGGTGTAATGGCTTTTTCGAATTCTTCTACCGGAGGTAGTGCAAATCCGGTATCGATTGATGAATTTATGGGTGTGATTTTTACACCGGCAATCGTTGCAAATGCATTGTAATTGGCATAAAATGGTTGAGGAATAATGAGCTCGTCGCCGGCATTCATAACAGAATTAAAGGCAAAGGTTAACGATTCCGAACCCCCTGTGGTAATAAGCATTTCGGTATGGTCGATATCGATACCAACCGACTGATAATATCCGGCAAGTTTTCTACGGTAACTTTCATTTCCGGCCGAGTGACTGTAAGCAATAACTTTTTCGTCGAAATTTTTAATTGCTTCCAGTGCCACCTCTGGTGTAGGAATGTCGGGCTGACCAATATTCAGATGGTAAACTTTTTTACCGTCGCGTTTGGCCTGCTCCGCATAAGGAACCAATTTGCGGATGGGTGAAGAAGGCATTGCCTTTCCTCTATCTGATATTTGCGGCATAGTGTGAAGATTTAGATGTTTCTAAAATGCGTTAATTTTTAAAAAAAACAAAGTTAGCAATTGTTTGTGCATTAAAGGGATTGGGCGTGTTATTTATAAGGAATTTAAATAGTGCGTAATAGAGATAGAGTTGTACGCTCAATGAAGAAATCAAAATTCAAGCAAATAGTTTGGAATTAGATATCATTAGTCAACACTTTTCGAAAATATTCATTTCCTTCGATACGCTATTCCAGAATTATGTATCTTTGAATTATGGATGATAAATCACTAATGTTGAATAAAATCGCAGGAGTTGCATCTAAAAGTATACCTGATTCAGAGATTTATTTGTATGGATCCAGAGCGAGGGGAGATTCAACCGACTATTCTGATTGGGATATTCTAGTTCTTCTAAATACAAATACAATTCCTTTTGAATATGAGATAAAAATTATGGATATTTTCTACGATTTAGAATTAGAAACAGGTCAGATTATCTCACCCTTAATATATTCAAAAAAAGATTGGGAGGAGAATCACAAATTGACGTCTTTATATTTTAATGTAACGAATGACGGAGTAAAGATAAGATGATACAAAACAAGAATGAATTAATAAATTATCGACTTCAACGATCCAGGGAAAGTTATTCAGATGCTGAATTATTAGCAAATAATGGGAGATGGAATTCTGCCATAAACAGATTGTACTATGCCGCATATTATGCTGCAACCGCCTTATTGTTAAAAAACGATTTAACTCCAACAACTCATAATGGAGCGAAACTTAAACTCAGCGAATATTTCATAAAACCCGGGATTATTTCGAGGGATACAGGGAAAATGTATTCCCAATTATTTGGTTGGAGACAAAAAGGTGATTATGATGATTTGTTTGATTTCACAGAAGAAAAAGTGGTTGTTTATTTTGAACCCGTAAAAAGTTTTATTGATTTAATAGAAACATTGCTAGCAGAGAACAATACAAGCACGCAATCTCTTAGGTAGTCTTTAAAAGAAAACGCCAAATACTGTGTTATTCTCGTTTTTGAAACAGTCGATTACAATTAGTAAACTCCTTGGGTTCAAAAACTTCGAACCGACTGATAAGGAGCTCATGAACACCATTAAAAAAATATTAATGTGAATAAAGCCTTGTTGTTGGCGCTTTCTTATCAACGACCCAAAAACAAGGAGTTTTCTCATATACACTACAAGTAGTGTTTATAGTTGTTTTCGCTACAACGATGGTCGCTTGCAGACACTAGGTAACAAATCACTCAAATTGCACCTCCGGAAATTCTGCCTGGATGCAGCTTGCTCCTGCAAATACTCCTAAACCTCCACTAATATTTGAAAATACATTCATTGGTTCGGCAAAAAAATCGTACTGTACTGTCTCATACACTTCTATAGAAGTAATGTAGCTGTAAAATGCCTCGTTAAGGCTGCAAAACTCCAGATAGTACTCATTTGAGCCGTTGTAATTATTTGGGCGAAATCCAAACTTAAAGGTGTTCTTTCCAGGCGTTAAGTCATCGTCAGGAAGCCTAAGGTATGGATAAGTATTTATTAAAATTTCCCCACCAATTTCAGACGAAGTAGCCATATGATCCACATCGAAATAAAACATTCCGGCAGGGTAGTAATAATCGTTATAGATTGAATCGAAAGCCTTTACTCGTAATAAATAGTTATTATCGCCAGGCGGATTGATAAAAGAAACCCATACCTGACACACTTGCTCCGAACCCATATACGAGTCGAGAATAACGTTTATAGCATTTGCAGAATCGATAGAAACGCTTTGTGTGACTGCTGGAATGCTTGTAGTAGCGGAAACATTGCCCTTTTCAGAGATTACTTCCACGTGGTAATCGGTATTGGCCATTAATGGCTGTTCGCTTAGGTATAGTCCCGAATAGCGTTCTTGCAGCTCTTCCTGAAAAGTGCCATTGACATACAGTTTGATTTGAGCGTTGGCAATGGGCGCTGTTTTTTGTCCGGAACCCAAAACTGCTGAAGTAGACAATGCAACACGCATAATAGAATCGCTGTATACCAAACTATTTAAAACAACTTTCTGTTCCACATTATCTATTTTCAATGGAATTTCTTTTTCGCACGAAAAAAATGCTAGTACAGAAATTATGGAGATGGCTATTTTTATTGCTTTCATCTGTGCGTGGTTTTAACTATTTGAATTTGAAACTGTACGAAAATGATGGAACAAATCGCATTAGCGTATATTGTTTGAGAGACAGGCCACCGTCGTAGTCGGTCTCGACTATCATGAAAACGGGATTGTAGCGGCCGTATGCGTTAAAAAGCGAAAGAGACCACGTGCGTTCTCCCCATTTCTTTTCTTTATGGAAGTTCACCCCAACATCGAGCCGATGGTAAGCCGGCGCACGGTAATTATTCCTTTCGGTAAAATGGGTGGCGGTATTATCATTGTAATAATGTTCGACAAAAGGATTTGGTGCTGTTTCATAAACTTCGTAAGGCACGGTAAATGCACTTCCTGTGGAATACATCCAGTTCAGTCCTACATCAAATCTTTCCGAAAAAACATGTGTACACGATAAATTGATGGAGTGTCGCCGGTCGTACTTATATGGAAACTTTTCGCCACGGTTCAGCTCGTCAAACTGGCGGTACGTCCACGAAAGTGTATAGGCAACAGCCACGTTGGTTTTTTCCCAATCTTTTTCGCCCATAAACTCCGCTCCATACGACCAGCCGCGGCCATTGAGTACCTTCGATTGCCAATTCTGATCGGTTGGGGTAAACGCTGCTCCTTCTTTGTAGGCAATGACATTTTCCATGGTTTTGTAATAGCCTTCGAGACTCAGTTTGTAGCTGTTTTGCAATAAATAATTGGCTCCCAGTGCGTACTGCCAGCTTGTTTGCGGCTTCAGGTTTTCGGTAGCGGGTACCCACAAATCGGTTGGTAAGGTAATGGAACTGTTGCTTAGCAAATGAATATACTGTTTCATGTTTGCCACAGAGCCTTTCAATGCCAGATCTGGATGCAATTTTGCTCTGACACTCAGGCGGGGTTCAAGGCTTGCGTAGCGTTTCTCATTTACAAAAAAGCTGCTGTACCTTGCACCCACATTGGCTTTAACCATATCGCTAATATCCCATGTGTCTTCTACGTATGCAGCCATTTCGTGAGCGTAAGTTGGGTTGTCGCCCCGCTTATTGTTAACTTCTTCCATATCGTCGGCGTCGGTTTTCATTACGTTTATTCCGGGGTTGTAGGTGTGGTAAGTGTAATTTACACCAAATTTTATTTGATGATTTGTTGACGGGTAATAATCGAAATCCACATTGGCCGTAATGTCCTCTACTCCCGATGTATACTCTTGCATGTATTTGAAGTAACTATTATCGAAATGATCTTCGTATTCTAAAGATATTTCATCGCCAAAGCGGTATCGGCTGTAGGTGAGGCTGGTATTGCTAAATAAATTTCCGGAAAACACATGATTCCATCGCATCGACGATGTGATATTCCCCCACTTCAATGCCATTTCATATTTATCTTTCGAAAAATCATCGTTCCACTCGCCGCGCAAAAAGAACTTATCCTCGCCCATGTAGGCGCTCAAATAAAGCCGGTCTCGGGGACTAATAATATGGTTAACTTTCAGGTTTAGATCGCCAAACCAGAATCCAAACACGCCCTCGTCGGTTAGTTTTCCTGCCGCACGGGTCAATACATCCAGGTACGAACGGCGCCCCGAAACCAGAAAGGAAGTTTTATCTTTAATAATTGGCCCCGATATGGTAAGCTTAGACGATAACAACCCGACGGATCCTTCAATATCATAGTCTTTCATATTCCCTTCTTTCATTCGAATATCAATTACAGACGATAACCGACCTCCGTAGCGCGCGGGAAATCCACCTTTCACCACATCCACATTATTGATCGCATCGTTGTTAAAGACCGAGAAAAAGCCAAACAAGTGATTTACGTTGTAGACCGGCACTCCATCGAGCAAAATGAGGTTTTGCCCCGGATCGCCGCCACGTACGAAAACCCCGGAGCTGGCTTCGGTGCCACCATCGATACCGGGAAGTTTTTGAATGCTTTTCATAATGTCAACTTCACCCATTAATGCGGGCATCTTTCGCAAATCGATTAACTTTATGGTATGGGTGCTCATTTGCGTTCCCTCAATTGCTTCCCGTGCATTGGCGGCAACCACCACCTCGTCGAGCACCTGGCCGGAAAGCAACTCAGCAGAATACTGCCGGTTTTCGGTTAAGTTTATTTGGGCATATACCGTTTGGTAACCCACAAACGATATGGCCAATGTACGTTGGCCGCCCGGTAATCGTAAACTGTAGAACCCGTAAGAGTTGGTAATAGATCCCTGCAACGTGATGGAATCGTAAACGTTTGCTCCAATCAGTGCCTCGCCCGAGGACTGATCTTTTACATAACCGCTTACAGTGTAGTTTTGTGCCGATGTGGTCTGAAAACAAACCAAAACATAGCCAACTACTAACAATAAGAATAATTCATAGCGTTTCACTCGTAGAAAAATTAGTTTAATACCTGTTTATCAAATATGAACAAAAATGTTAGCCAATAAGTATTTCCCTGTTTTTCACTAACCATTTTTTTAAATACTGCCCTTTATTAGCGGAGGCTTAATGGGTAATACATTCTGGACAATGAATTTTACGTAAAGAAAACTATTTTTCGATATGAATATTGCATCGGTATGAAAAAAAAGTGCCTGTCAGAATTAATACATCACATTTTATAAATTTGTGTAACTAATATAACCCCTCTCTTTTAGGTGTGCATAGTAATAAAGTTTCAAGAGCAATCGTCGCATCCGCATGACTTCGGCGGAGTCATGCTGTCCCCGGGGAATTGGGAGCCAGGCTACTTTAAAAGGCGTTTACTTTGGTAAGTAACTGTTATTAAGCTATGTATAACGCTGATGATGAAGTTTTTTTGTAATTAGCGCTATTCTTTCAGATGCTTTGAAAATACCTCGTAATCAGACTCCCCAAAAAGGACAAATCGTACTTTTCTGACATGTTTTAGGTGAGGAACCGTTTCTTTTACGGTATTTAACGCAACACGAGCAGCATCAACTATAGGATAGCCAAATATTCCTGTCGATATAGCTGGGAAAGCCACGGTCTGAACTTCGTATTTATCTGCAAGCAACAACGCATTTTTATAACAATTAGTCAGAAGTTTATCCTCCGGTTTATCTTTGCCGTACACAGGCCCAAGGCAATGAATTACAAAACGGTTGGGTAAATTATGACCTCCCGAAATTACAGCCTCTCCGGGCTTAATGGGAGCCTGGGGAGCGCACTCCCTGGCCAAACCGGAGCCGGCAGCTCGGTGAATTGCTCCAGCCACGCCACCGCCCGTCTGCAACTGAGCATTGGCCGCATTTACAATAGCATCTACATTGGGTTGATTGGCAATGTCGCCACGAGTGGTTTCAATCTGTACGTTTCCTACTTGTATTTCCATAATTCGTTATATTTGTCGTATTTCAGTAAAAATTTTCTTTCAATGTATAAAATAAGAAATGCTCCTATTCTATGCGAGTTTTATGTTAAAATCCAGCTTGATGCCAACCACCACGAATTTAATGAAACTATAACGTTTTATTATCATCGGAATCAATTTTTGCACTTCCGGTAAGCACAGGCCATTGTATGTTGACTTATATGAAATGTTTGAACAACCATGGCTTTGTTTTCGTATCTTTGCGTCACAAGATTCGAACATTATGCCTAAAATATTATCAATTGAAGAGCTATTCCGGCAATTTACTCATTTACCCATAGTTGATGTTCGCTCGCCGAGCGAATATGAAACCGGACACATTCCCGGATCCACAAATATTCCACTGTTTTCAAACAATGAACGCGCAAAAGTTGGTACACGCTACAAACAATCGGGGCGCGAGAATGCCGTTGAACTTGGGTTGGAAATTGTAGGCCCAAAATTATCAGATTTTGTAAAACAGGCGAAAAAAGTTGCCCAAAATAAGACGCTTGTTCTACATTGCTGGCGCGGCGGAATGCGTTCGGCAAGCATGGCCTGGTTATTTGAAACCGCCGGACTCGACGTGTATATTATTCAGAGCGGGTATAAGGCTTATCGCCAATTTATCAGGCAGTGTTTTGCTCGAGCAACAAAAATTTTCATTCTTGGGGGATACACAGGAAGTGGAAAAACAGATATTTTGAAGGAGCTCTGTGATCTGGGCGAACAAGTAATTGATTTAGAGGGGCTGGCAAACCATAAAGGATCGGCCTTTGGAGGTATTGGTCACAAAAAACAACCTACAAACGAGCAATTTGAAAACAACCTTGCAGTCGTTTGGCAAACACTCGATTTGAACCGAACCATTTGGATTGAAGACGAGAGCATTTCCATCGGGAAAGTGGGTGTTCCCGATACGCTTTACCGGTTAATGCGTAAAGCCCCGGTTCTGAGAGTTATTGTGCCAAAAACGGAGCGCGCGAAACGACTTGTTGATGAGTATGCCGGGCTTGAAAAAGCTCAACTGGAGTTAGCTATTTTACATATCAAAGATAGACTGGGTGGCCTTAATACAAAACTTGCCTTAGACGCTCTAGAAGCAGACAACTACAAAGAGGTAGCCAATATTACCCTGACATATTACGACAAAGCATACCTGAAAGGTTTGAGTAAACGTAATCCAGAATTGATTACCGAACTAACCGTAGAAAAAGACGATCCGGATTTTACAGCAAAAAAAATCATTGAAATAACTTCCAAATAATCGACTATACCATGAAACCGATATACCTCGACTATAATGCCACAACGCCTATCGATCCCGAAGTAGCTAAGGCAATGCGTCCTTACCTTGAAGAATATTTCGGCAATCCGTCGAGTAGTCACTCCTATGGCAGCACTACTAAAATGGCAATTGAAAAAGCGCGCAAACAGGTTGCAGAACTTATTGGCTGCGAGGCATCTGAAATTATTTTCACCAGCGGTGGTACCGAATCGAATAACTACGCCATAAAAGGAGCTGCTAGGGCCAATAAACATCGGGGTAACCACATTATTACCTCGCAAGTGGAACATCCCGCTGTGTTTGAGGTCTGTAAATACCTTGAAAAAAACGGTTTTACGGTAACATATTTGCCTGTAGACCAATACGGGAGCATCGCGCTAAGCGATCTGGAGAAAGCCATTACCCCGCAAACCATTCTAATAACCATTATGCATGCCAACAACGAGGTTGGAACCATACTACCCGTTGAAAAAATTGGCGAAATGGCGGCAAAACATAATATACTCTTTCACTCCGATGCAGCCCAGTCAGTAGGAAAAATACCTGTAAACGTACATAAAATGGGCGTGCAATTATTGAGTATTGCCGGACATAAACTATACGCACCTAAAGGTATTGGTGCACTTTATATTAAAAATGGTGTGCGCTTAGAAAAGCTGATGCATGGTGCCGATCACGAGCAAAATCTACGGGCAGGAACCGAAAATGTACTTGAAATTGTTGGTTTGGGTGAAGCAGCAGCCATTTGTCAAAACAATTTGCCCCAAAATCAGGAGCATTATGCCGCCATGCGCAATTATTTGTGGAAGCGACTTTTGAAAGAAATCCCACAACTACAACGAAACGGACATCCCGAAAATGCACTACCGAACACTTTGAGTGTTTCATTTCATAAAGTGGAAGCTAATACGCTAACAGCCCGATTGGACAATATCGCGGTATCGGCCGGTGCTGCTTGCCACGCCGAAAGCATTGATGTATCGGCCGTGCTAAGCGCCATGAAAATCCCACTTGACTATGCCATGGGTACACTCCGTTTCTCAACAGGCAGAACCACAACCAAAGAGGAAATAGATGCTGCGGTAGAAGAAGTTGTGCAAAAGGCACTCCCCCTGATGTCGACCAGTATTGAACAAAAATATACTCCTGCTACGGCAGATAATATTAAACTCACACATTACACGCATGGTTTGGGGTGTGCATGTAAAATTGAACCTCAAAAGCTGGATAATGTCCTCAAAAAGCTTGCACCCGTCACCAATGCCAATGTATTGGTTGGAACCGATACATCAGACGATGCCGCAGTGTACCTCATAAACAAAGAACAGGCGCTTGTGCAAACACTCGACTTTTTTACGCCCATTGTCGACAATGCCTTCGATTTTGGCAGTATTGCAGCAGCCAACGCGCTAAGCGACGTATATGCCATGGGAGCTAAACCATTGTTTGCACTTAATATAGTGGGTTTCCCCGATGATACCTTACCTATGGAAGTACTTGAGCAAATGTTACTGGGAGCGCAGGCAAAAGCACAGGAAGCAGGCATTCCGATTTTGGGCGGACACACCATTGAAGATCCGGAACCCAAATACGGCATGGTGGTTAGCGGACTGGTACATCCCGAAAAAATATGGAAAAACCAGGGCGCCCAACCCGGCGATGCACTTGTGCTAACCAAACCATTGGGCACAGGAATTATTTCCACAGGCATGAAGCGCGGGCTGATCGATGAGCAAGCTATTAAAGCCCTGACACAACAAATGAGCGAACTTAATAAATATGCTGCCGAAGCGTTGGAGGGCTTTAATGTGCACGCCTGCACCGACGTTACAGGTTTCGGTCTTTTAGGTCACCTTTACGAAATGCTTAATCCGACCAATAGCGCTGCCCGCCTCTACTTCGACCATGTTCCATTCATCGATACCGCAGTAACACTGGCCGCAGGAGGAGTAATTCCCGGCGGAACGCACCGGAATCTCAATTACGTACAATCGCATATTCAGTTTGGCAAGCGTTCAAAAACACAGCAATTGCTTTTAGCCGATGCACAAACCTCCGGTGGGCTACTCATTGCTATGGATAAAAATGAAGCCGAGCAATACTGCAAAAACTTTGTTTCACCAGGCGTTTCGCAAGGTGTAATAATAGGCGAAATTATCGAAAAGAATAATGAAACGGTTATCGAAATTGCCTGAAAAACCTGTTTTTTTACTCACCATTGCCTCAATTACTTCAGCGAAAAAGTTTTTCCGGTCAATTCTTCTGAAACAGTCCACAGTTTTTTTGCTACTTCGGTATCAAATGCATGTGGTTTGGGCTCTACCTTGCCCGGTTTGCCCTTCATTCCTTTGTAACCGGTGGGTCCAAAGTAGTCGCCACCTTTCACATTATCATCTAACGCCGCCATTAAAGTGGGCAACGCTGCCTTTTCGGGCTTGTGTGTGAAAAATGAGAAAATGGGCATAATAAGTGCGACAAGCAGTTTAGGAATGTGGCGACCTAAATTAGTGTTTGATACTCCGGGATGTGCAGCCACGGAAATTACATTACTGCCGGAAGCTTCAATTCTACGCTGCAACTCGATGGCAAATATCAAACAAGCCAGTTTGCTTTGCTGGTAAGCTTTCATTTTTGAATAGCCCTTCTCTGCGTGCAGGTTATCAAAATCAATAACTCCACGCTCATGCGCTATGCTACTTAACGAAACAATACGCGAATCTTTCGTTTTTGCAATTACAGGGAAAAGGAGATTGGTAAGCAAAAAATGGCTAAAATAGTTCACGCCCATTTGCGATTCAAATCCATCCCCGGTTTTTGTAAATGGGGGTATCATAATGCCTGCGTTATTTATGAGTAAGTCGAGCCGGTCGTACCTGTCGATGTATGTTTCTGCAAATTCCCGCACCGACTTTAAGCTACTCAAATCGAGCTGCATAACTTCCAGGTCGGCCGATGCTATCTGCTGCCTAATTTCCTCGGTGGCTATTTGGGCTTTTTGCAAATTACGACAGGCCATTACGACCTTCATTCCAGTTTTGGCCAACGCCAGGGTTGTTTCATACCCTAAGCCCACATTTGCTCCGGTTACGATGGCTATGCGTCCATTTTGTGTCGAAATGTTATTGATGTTAAATGCCATATGTATGTTTCTTTAGTTTAGATTGATAGTGTAACAACCACATTTCAAATAAGTTTCAAGAGGTTCATTTATTTTACCGAACACTCATAGTTTACTCCTCGCTTGCACCTCCTTGCGGATTGTTCGTAGCGTCTTTCATCGATAATTGGATGCGCCCACGTTCAATATCAATATCTTTTACCTTAAATATTACCTGGTCATTAATGTGCAGTACCTCTGAGGGGTGCGAAATATATTGGTCGGCGATCTCTGAAATATGAACCAGTCCGTTTTGTTTTATCCCAATATCGGCGAAAGCCCCAAAATCTGTTATATTGGTAATAACGCCCGGGAGTAACATACCTTCTTTAAGGTCTTCAATCGTGTTTATTTGTTGATTAAAAGTAAACACGCTGGCCTCTCCTCGCGGATCGCGCCCGGGTTGTTTGAGCTCTGCAATAATATCGTTAATGGTAAACTCTCCAAATCCCAGGCTGAGGAGTGCTTCAAACTCAGCTGTGCTTAAGCCGATGTCTTGGTTGAGGAGTGCCTCAACTTTTTGCCCTTTTAATTTGGCAATGGCTTTTACTGCCGCATAGCTCTCGGGGTGAACTGCCGTATTATCCAGTGCATTTTTTCCTCCGCTGATTCGTAAAAAGCCCGCTGCTTGCTCAAATGCCTTTGGTCCAAGTCTTTTGACTTCTTTTATTTGTTGACGCGAAATAAATTTCCCGTTCTCTTTCCTGAAATCGACAACGTTTTTCGCCAGTGCGGGTGTTAATCCCGATACGTAAGATAGTAAATGATAACTTGCCGTGTTAATATTGACACCCACCTCATTTACGCATTGGAATACTGTTTTATCCAGTTCTTCTTTCAGGAGTTTTTGGTCTACATCGTGTTGGTACTGACCTACGCCAATCGATTTCGGGTCAATCTTGATTAGCTCACCCAGCGGATCGAGCAATCGCCTGCCAATAGATACTGATCCACGGACAGTTACATCATAATCAGGAAACTCTTCACGTGCCGTTTTCGAGGCTGAGTATACCGAGGCGCCATCTTCATTTACCATAAATACATTTACATCTTTATTAAATTTAATTTTTCTGATGAAGCTTTCGGTCTCTTTGCTTGCCGTTCCGTTGCCTATGGCAATAGCTCCCGGGGCATACGCATCTGTTAACGATTGAATTTTTTTTATCGCCTTTTTTGTGTCGCGCTGTGGCGGATGCGGATAAATGGTCTCATTATGCAACAGGTTCCCCTGTTCGTCTAAACAAACAACTTTGCACCCGGTACGAAAACCCGGATCAATGGCCAATACCCGCACCTCACCTAGCGGTGGCGCCATAAGCAATTGGCGCAGGTTACCGGCAAAAAGCTTAATGGCCTCACCATCGGCTCGTTCCTTAATTTTATTTAGCGTCTCATTTTCCAGAGAAGGATGAAGCAGGCGTTTATGCGCCTCTTCTATAGCCGTCGATACCACATCTTGAGTTGTTCCATACCCTTTTAAAAAGGTTTTGCGTAAAAAAACCAATGTCTGACTTTCGTCGATGCCGATTCCCATTGAAAGAACCTCTTCTTTTACCCCCCGAAAAACTGCAAGTGCTCTATGGTTTTTAAGTTTCGACAGTGGCTCTTCATAATGAACATAATTTTCGTATTTCCCTGCGGCGGTAACTTTTTGCTTCAACTTACTTTTAAGTCGTCCGTTTTCTGCATAGTACCTGCGCAGATACTCGCGAACTTTTGGTGTAGTGGCAATTATTTCTGCAATTATATCTACAACCCCTTGTTTAACAGCATCTATGCTATCGAAGTTTTCTGTTATTAATTTTTCGTATTCATCGTTAGGAATAGGTTTGTCCTGAGCAAGTACTCTTTTTGCCAGAGGCTCCAACCCGGCACTTTTTGCTTTGGCAGCACGCGTTTTTCGCGAAGGCTTATAAGGAAGGAACAAATCTTCCAGCAGGTCGGCATCAGTAACCCCATTTATACGCTTTTGAAGCTCAGGTGTCAGCTGTTCGAGCTCTTCTATTGTTTTAAGAATATACGTTTTCCGTTTTTCCAGCGCATCGTAATACTGAATTTTTGAAACAATATCTTCAAGCTGTACTTCATCCAAGTTGCCTGTAGCCTCCTTTCTGTAGCGAGCAATAAATGGAATAGTTGCCTGATTATTTAATAGTTCCATTACTGAAACAATTTGTTGATTTTTTACGTTGCACTGTTTTGATACGAGTGCTGAAATTAAATTTTGCATAACGCGAATTGAGTTTAATTTTTTTGTGAAATATTTAGCAAAATTACGTTTATTTGGCATTGGTAAAAAAAAATAGTATTTTTGTTTAACCGTTAACCAAAACAAATTTTTAATTATGAGAAAGTTTACTTTATTATTAGCGATGATTGCTTTTGTATCGTTCTCTTTTGCACAAAAGGGTTTTGTGCCTAAAGAACAAACGTTACGTAAAGCTGATCCTGTACAAAAAGTTGAGAAAAAACAGGTGCAGGAAAAATCTCCCGGCGATGTGCTTTGGGAGCATGATTTTAATGGAGACCTATGGTCAGGAACATCGGAAGATGGACTACCTGTTCCTTCAGGAGCTCCTGAAGGATGGGCATTAACAGATGCTTCTGGAAATGGCTACTACTGGCGTTGGGATACAGTTGGTCCACGTGGTAACTTTACCTCTCCCGGAGATGACTGTCACGAGCCAGAAGATCCGATCGATTCAGAAACTGCCGACAATGGATTCATGATGTTGGAAGCAAACTATTACAACACGCCTTTCGATTGTAATGGTATTCTCGAAGATGCAATGGATGCTGCTGTTGTTTATGAAGCAGGTCTTGATTTTTCAAACAACCCTTCAGTTCATTTGATTTACATGCAATGGAATCGTTTCTGTTGTGGTGGTTATACGGAGGATGTTGGAGCATTTTTTGAGGTTTCTACCGATGGTGGTACTACATGGGTTAGTAAACACGTTGAGTTTGGAGCTATTAATGCAGGTGACTTGAATGATAGTGAAGAGACGAAAGTTGATATCTCAGCTATGGTTGGAGGCGAAGCTAATGTCCAATTCCGTTTCCGTCTGGTAGGAGAATCTCATTACCACTGGGAAATTGATGATCTTCGTTTTGTTGAGCCTTGGTTGCACGACATTCTCGCGGTCGACTATTGGAATAACTACATCGAAGATTACGATGGAAGTGCTGAAACTGGTACTGGTTATGAAGATGAAAATGACTTTGTAGAGGGTTATTATAATTATCCTTGGTTTATGATCCAGAAATTTGCGTCTTATGCGTTTGACTTCGCTAACAATGGAAGCGTAGATCAAACAGGTGTAACACATCATGTTGATATTACCAAAAACGGTGCACCTTTTGCTAGTTTTGAGTCTGAGTATGGTTCACTTCCAATGGGAGCTGAGGATACCACAAAAACAATGGGTGAGTTTATGCCCGATGGAAAAGGTCATTACACGATATCTCATTACGCGACTGCTGACGAACAAGATCAAGATCTTTCGAATAGCACCATAGAACGTGACTTTGTTGTAGGTTCTAACATCTTATCTGCTGTTGATTACAAAAACCGAAATGGAAGATGTATGCCTTCAAACTGGAATTCACACGTTGATGGTAGAGGGTTTGGTACTGAGTTTGAGTTGCCTGAAGCAAGCGAGCATGGCGATGGTACTGCTGATTATTATATAGTTGAAGGTCTAGAATTTTATCTTACTGCTCAGGAGTCTGCTGATCAGCTTGCCTTGATCGAAAATGGAGAGGCATCAATGTATGCAGAACTGTACCGTTTCGATGAAACTTCTGAGGAGTGGGTTCTTGTAATTTCTTCTGATGAATACACCTTGCAAATCTCTGATACTGCCTCATTTGTATACATTCCTTACGCTACCGATGGTAGTTCAGAGTATTTAACTGAATCAGGTACATATATGACAAACCTTGCTTTCTACGGTTTATGGATGGATCCATACGATCGCGAGCAATCTGTTTACGTTGGAGAAAATACATTACAAAAAGTTGCTTACGGAGCTACAATGCTTGTTCCTCCAGGCGCTCCTGCGGCGGACGTTTCAAATCCAAGCGGTGGTGCTGGAGCATGTATTGCATTGCACATGAGCTTTAGTGATGCTTATCCTGAAACTGAATATGAAACTACATTCAGTGTAACTGCCAATGGTGCTGCTTACGAAGGCGCTACAGTTAAAGTTGCCGGTATCGAAGTTGATACAGATGCAGACGGAAATGCTGGTTTCATGTTGGAAGATGGTGTTTATTCTTATACAGTTGATGCTGAAATACTTGGCGAAGATACAGAACCTGTTGAAGGTGAAGTAACTGTTAGTGGTGCAGGTCAAACTATTCCTGTTAACCTTACGAGCATTTTTACAGTTAACACTGTAGACTTCAACATTTATCCTAACCCATCAAACGGTGTGTTTAATGTAGATGTTGACGGAAACGCTACTGTTACAGTAATGAACGTTGCCGGTCAGGTTGTTGATAGAAGAACTATTAACGGTTCACAAACCATTACACTCGACAATGTAAACGCTGGTGTTTACTTTGTACGTGTTCAGGTTGGTGAAGACGTTGGTACAAAACAACTGATTATTCGATAGATAATTTTAAGTTAATCAATATAAAAGGAGTCACAGTTGTGGCTCCTTTTTTTTAGGTCTATATTTTTTTGTAACTTGTTGCTTTATTGAGACCTATTCTACACTTGTAATTACTAACTAAAAAATTGAAGCTATGAGAAAGTTTACTGCAACACTGTTACTTAGTTTATTTGTATTTGCGCTCAATGCGCAAAAGGGTTTTGTACCAACGCCTGTGCTATCGAAAGCCCACTATGAAAATCAGGGACACATCCAAAAAACAAATGTAACCCCTCGAATGGAAAACATTATTTGGGAACACCACTTCGATGGAGAATTATGGTCCGGTACTTCGTTAGATGGAGTTGCTGTTCCGGAAGAAGCTCCCGAAGGCTGGAGTTTAACCGATGCAACGGGGAATGACTTTTACTGGCGTTGGGATACCGTTGGGCCACGTGGAAATTTCACATCTCCGGCCGACTCGGGAGATGACTGTCATACTCCTCAGGTGCCGCTAATCTCAGAAACTGCCCACAATGGGTTTATGATGCTGGAGGCAAACTATTACAATACACCTGATGATTGTGAAGGGATTCTTGAAGAACCGATGAATGCTGCTGTGGTTTACGAAACAGGTATCGATTTTTCCGGTTATGAAGCTGTTCGGTTACAATTCACCCAATGGAGCCGGTTTTGTTGCAGCGCGTTTGATGAAGAAACAGGTGCTTTTTTCGAAATCTCTATCGACAATGGCGATACATGGATTAGTAAATCGGTTTTTTTAGGTTCAATGGGGGTTGGCAACACGAACACAGGCGATATTTCAGAAGTTGATATCACGGAGATGGTAGCCGGAGAATCAAATGTGCAGTTTCGCTTCCGACTTGCTAATCTCTCGCATTACCATTGGGAAATAGATGATATTTACTTTATAGAACCATACGAATACGATCTGAAAGCACTGGATTATTGGAACAATTATATAGAAGACTATTCCGGCATTGACGGGAATGGGTATGATTCAGAAAACGATTTTGTGGAAGGGTTTTACAATTACCCTTGGTTCATGATACAGAACTTTGCATCATACAGTATGGAAGTTTTAAATTATGGTTATGCTCAACAGACGGGTGTAATGCATCATGTTGAAATAGCTAAAAATGGCGTATTGGTAGAGAGTTTTTCTTCATCTATGCCCAATTTATTAAGCAATGAAACTGATACCAGTAAAACCGTTGGCAATTTCATGCCCGATGGTAGGGGAGAATACGTAATTACGCATTTTATGTCTTCCGATTTTACTGATCAAAACCCGTCTAATGATACGGTTAAACGCGAATTTAACGTAACCGAAAATATACTCTCTGCAGTCGATTTTCAAACAACTACCGGTATTACATCAACCTCCAATTGGGTTGGTTTTGTCGATGGTGCCGGATTTGGGACACAGTTTAATTTACCACCAACCGGCCTGCATGGAGTTGGCATAGCCGATTTTTATATCATTGATGCAATTTCCTTTTATTTGCCGGAACAACCAAATGCAGAGCAAATAGTACTTATTGAAAATGAGCAGGCTGCTGTTGTTGGTGAACTTTATCGCTGGGATGAAACAACTGAGCAATGGGTATTAATAATAAATACCGAAAGCTATACAATTCAATTAGAGGATTTGGAATCGGTAGTTGAAATACCGTTCAATACCGATGGTTCATCGGAATATATTATCGACGACGGAGATTATATGTTTAATCTTGCTTTTTATGGGATTTACGAAGATAGTTATGATAGAGAAAAAACAATAGCCATTGGTGAAAATATGAATCAAAAGGTAGGCCACTCATCAGTAGTTTTGGTTCGTCCGGGAGCTGAAGAAGTCTCACTTATAGGCGACGCTGCCGGTCCTTGTATTGCACTAAATATGAGTTTTTCCGAAACCCCTTGTCCTTATGAGTATCCGGTTACTTTTCATGTAACCGATGGAAGCACACTGGTGAGCAATGCTAATATTAGCATTGCAGGATTTGAACTATATACGAATGAAGAAGGAGAAACCGCAATTTTATTGGAGCCTGGAACGTATCCTTTCGTAGTAGAGGCAGTCGGTTACGAAAACTATGATGATGAGGTTGAGGTTGTAAATGAAGCACTAACTATTCATGTTGACCTTACAGACATTCCCGAACTTAGAGCCCATGAGTGGTCAATTTATCCTAACCCATCAAATGGAGTATTTAATCTAGATGTTGACGGAAACGCTACTGTTACAGTAATGAATGTTGCAGGTCAGATTGTTGATAGCAGAACCATTAACGGTTCACAAACCATTACACTCGACAATGTAAACGCTGGTGTTTATTTTGTACGTGTTCAGGTTGGTGAAGACGTTGGTACAAAACAACTTATTATTCGATAATTGTTTTAAGAAAACCGACTGATTTAGAACCTTTATTATAGAGATGCACAATGGTGTGTCTCTTTTTTTTACATGTTTAGCTTTACTTGTCCTACTATATGTGTCCTATTTTGGTCATTGACGAACACTTTTTTGTTTTTTTTGTGTTGATTGTTTTTCTTTTTATATTTAACAAGTAAAATATGCATTCACTATCGATGTATGAAAAATACCAGCAGTTAAACACCTCTATTACCCGTTACGGTATTTTTTGTGTTAGCGGAGGTCTTATCACAGCTTATTTTCGTGTGTCGATGGAGAATGTATTTGTTTAATTTTTAATTTTATGCTTATGAAAATTTTTAGTTTTTTACTGATGTTCGTGGCGTGTGCGTTTTTTGCTACTGCCCAAACGGGGTTCGCTCCCCGCTATGTTTCTAAAACCAAAGAAACAAAAATAAAAACAACTAATAAGGTGCAGGAACCTGTCAAGGCTCCGGGCGATGTGCTTTGGGAGCACGATTTTAACGGAGAGCTGTGGGCGGCTACCTCGGAAGATGGTATGCCAGTGCCTTCTGAAGCTCCGGAAGGCTGGGCATTGACAGATGGCACCGGAAATGGATTTTATTGGCGTTGGGATACGGTGGGGTCGCGAGGTATCTTTACTTCCCCTTCCGATGCAGACTGCCACACACCTCAAGTGCCACTCGAATCAGAAACTGCCGAGAATGGATTTCTTATTTTAGAATCGGACTATTTCAACAGTGCCTTCGATTGTAATAGTTATACAACAGACGTATTGGATGCTTCTGTTGTTTATGAAGCAGGACTCGACTTTTCAAATAATCCATCTGTTCACCTGATTTTCACCCAATGGAACCGGTTCTGTTGTAGTCCTTTCGGTGATGATGTTGGTGCATTCTTCGAAGTGTCTACCGATGGTGGTACTACTTGGATTAAGAAACACGTTGAGTTTGGTATCATAAATACTGGTAATCCTAACACCGATGGAGAAACAAAAGTTGATATATCAAATATGGTTGGAGGCGAAGCGAATATTCAATTCCGGTTTCGTCAGCTGGGTCTCGATTCTTATCACTGGGAAATCGATGATCTACGTTTTATTGAACCTTTTGAGCATGACATTCTTTTAATGGATTATTGGAACAATTACATTGAAGATTATGATGGAGGAGCTGAAGAAGGCGGTTTTGCAAACGAAAATGACTTTGAAGAGGGTTTTTACAACTACCCTTGGTTCATGATCAAGGATTTTAAATCATACGTGGTCTCTTTCCAGAATAATGGTAGTATTGATCAAAGTGGTGTAGCTCACCATGTTGATGTTACCAAAAATGGAGCTCCATTTACAAGTTTCGAATCTGACTATGGCGAACTTGCAACGGGAGTAATTGATACCACGAAAACAATGGGCGACTTTGTTCCCGATGGAAAAGGTCTTTATACAATCGCACATTACACTACTGCCGATGACCAAGATCAGGATCTGTCAAATGATACATTAAAACGTGATATTGTTGTCGGTTCGGGCATATTGTCTGCTGTCGACTACAAACATCGTGATGGTTCTATTATGCCTTCAAACTGGAACAGCCATGTAAATGGTCGTGGTTTAGGTACTCGGTTTGAGTTGCCTGAGCCAAGTGAACATGGTGATGGTACTGCGGATTACTATGTTGTTGAAGGGTTAGAGTTTTACTTGACATCACAGCGCTATTCAGAACAAACTGAACTTATCGAAAATGGAGGGGCTACCATGTATGCAGAGTTGTATCGTTTCGATGAGACTGCACAGGAGTGGGCCCTTATTATTTCTTCTGATGAATATACACTGCAAATTTCTGATACTGCTTCATTTGTTTATATTCCTTATGCTACAGATGGCAGCTCTGAATTTTTAACAGAAGGCGGTACGTATTTGACAAATCTTGCTTTCTATGGATTATGGATGGATCCATTCGATCGTGAACAATCTGTTTATGTCGGTGAAAACATGACCCAAAAAGTAGCTATTGGTGCAACAATGCTTGTTGATCCAGGTGCTTCTGGTAGTGATCCTGTAGGTTGGGTTAATGCTGGAGCATGTATTGCTCTCCATATGGACTTTAGCGATCCTTATCCTAAAACTGAATACGAAACTACATTCTATGTAACTGCCGATGGTGCTGCTTACGAAGGCGCTACAGTTAAAGTTGCCGGTATCGAGGTTGATACAGATACAAACGGAAATGCTGTTTTCATGTTAGAAGATGGTGTATATCCTTATGCAGTTGATGCTGAAATATTTGCTGAACTTTTAGAAGGTGAATTTACTGTTGACGGTGCAGCTCAAACTGTTCCTGTAGGCCTTTCAAGTATCTTTACTGTTAACACTGTGGACTTCAACATTTATCCGAACCCATCAAATGGGGTGTTTAATGTAGATGTTGACGGAAACGCTACTGTTACAGTAATGAATGTTACCGGTCAGGTTGTTGAAAACACAACTATTAGCGGTTCACAAACCATTACACTCGACAATGTAAACGCTGGTGTTTACTTTGTACGCGTTCAGGTTGGCGAAAACGTTGCTACAAAACAACTGATTATTCGATAGATAATTTTAAGTTAATCAATATAAAAGGAGTCACAGTTGTGGCTCCTTTTTTTTAGGTCTATATTTTTTTGTAACTTGTTGCTTTATTGAAACCTATTCTACACTTGTAATTACTAACTAAAAAATTAAAGCTATGAGAAAGTTTACTGCATCACTGTTACTCAGTTTATTTGTATTCGCGCTCA
>JAQICA010000235.1 GCA_027858775.1 Salinivirgaceae bacterium
TCGTAATCCCCTTTCCCATGCTTTCAAGTTGATAAAGCCACAGCTGGTCTGAAACCACGCCCAGGCGCATATAGCCGGGACGGCGGCGTGTACGCTGAGAGAAACCGCAGCATTCAAATGAATGTGGAACGGTTTCGCAAGCCGAAATCTTCGGAATAAAACCAAGGTCTTTTGAAATTAAATGATGACTGACAACAAGTGTAATCCCTGTCTACTCAAAGCCCGCCGGCAGGGGAGTAGTGAACCAGATGGGTGATTCCGCGAGGATAGCAGAAACGACCGAAGGGAGTTCACGAACACTTATATTTACGGAGCAACTAAAGGAAACCATGGGTATCCACTGAGAAACCAAAGAGGGTAAACGACATTTAGCTGCATAGCACAAAAAGCTAAAATTAGCGACTGATAGCAAAACGTAAATGCCGAGGAACCGGATACGGGAAAACTGGACAGCCTGTCCCGCTTATACGGGATTCGCTTCTGCGAGGGGGTAGGTGGAGTAATCCGCCATCCTGGCTCGATTAACGGCAAGCATCGTCACCAATCGAATTTTTCGAAAAGCATTACATTCGGAGATAAAAAAAACCAAGCACTGTATTCGGGTTTTGAAAAAGGGAATCAAATAATCCATATGGTTTTAGTTCCGATTTAAGGTACGCTTTGAGTAGATTGAGAGATATACATTTATAAAGGTTGATAAAATTTTATCTTTTATAATAATATTGAATATTTATAAACCTGACGTGAGAAAAAGGCCTTACGTTAAAATTTTGGAGTCATGAAAAAAACTTATTTTTTAAAATCTAATTTAACATAAACAGGATAGCATGAGGAATTTATATATAATGACAGTTGGATTATTCCTACTATTAATCAGTAGTTTTGGTCAAAATCACCCTGTAACAGTGCAAGACGGTTTTTTTTATCTTAATGGCGAAAAGTTTTTCGTGAAAGGACTAGGTATTGAAATTGTTCGTCCGGGCCAAGAAATTAATTCAGAGGTATCCCATAATCCAGACAGGTTTCGGTCTGATAGTACTCGATTTTTAGGAGCAGGGTTTAATACCATTCGCACCTGGGGAGCGCAAACCCAGGAACAATTAGAAGCTGTTAAAGATTTAGATATGAAAATCATTATGGGTATTTGGATTCCACCCCATGTTGATTATGCTAAAAATAATTTTATTGATTCATCTTTACAGAAGGTTACAAATGTGCTTAGCTATAGCAAGGATTATGATAACATTATAGCATATGTTATAATGAATGAGCCTAACACCCAAGACTTGGTTAAGAATTATGACGTCACTCGGTTACTCTATAAAACCATTGTAGACGAAATACATAACCAACACCCAGGCACCCCAGTAGGAATGTCTGCCTTTCCGAATATTTCATATCTTGATATGGATATGTTCGACTTTATTGGATATAATGTACATCCGGCAACTAATACGATGCAGGATTTTTGTTATGATTATCCAGCTTATATTAACTATTTAAAACAAGTGCATGGGGCAAATAAGCCCTTAATTGTAACCGAATATGGAGTATCGGTTTCTCCATTAGCAGATAATTTAAGGTTTCCAGGGGACACACAGGAAGAAAGACAGGCTAATGGATTGCTTTATATGTACCGTTCGTTAATTGATGGTAACGCCGGAGGTGGATGTATTTTTCTTAGTGCTGATGGATGGTATCCAGATGGTGACGTGAATACCAATAGTGGTGGGGTTGGAGAAACGTGTGGACTTATCGCCTATGAGGACGTTACCGATATGATAGGAACCCCTCGCCCTGCATGGTATGCTATCAAACAATATAATACTGCTGTAATAAATTCTCCAAAGAATATGCATGAGTATCAAAACGAAATTCCAATAGAGATTTTTAGTTCCGATACGATCGATCATTTTAGTGTAAAATCAGGTACTTCTGAAATTCTTTTAGCTAGTATTAAAGGGAATTATTACTCTGATACAATTGTCCTCAATAGTGTTGGAATGAATGATAATACCTTCTCATTTACCTTCTTTGATATAGATAACAATGTGGTTAAAGAAGAATCTATCATTTTTTTGACCTCTGATGACGCTATTGTACTTCCTGAACTTGAATTGACATCGCCCCAAAATAATATAAAAGGGACAAATAATATCACGATTAATTATCAATTAACCAACAATTCCGAATTTCAAACAGATGGGAAAATATATTATGCTTCAGATCCTATAGTATCTTATGATTATAATAATGCAACTAACATAGAGACTTTTCCTTCAGGAAGCAATTACAGCTTTAGTAAAACATATGGAAGCCATTTTAATTATGGGGTCGACATTATGGCGTTTAACAACAGATCGGTTCTTGTTTTCTCGGCAGGTGTGGATGTTTCATTTGGCAACTATAAGAAACGTATTACAGACCACACTATACTTCGGTATGATACAGCATACACAACGATACCTGCCCGTATCGAAGCCGAAGAGTGTAATATAATGTCTGACCTGTCAGACGTTTTTCCGATTGCGGTGGAAGATGTAGACGGAGATTGGGCAATTAGTGCTTTAAGTGCAAGTAGTTGGTTAAAATACTATATCGATATTCCTGTAACCGGGAATTATAAATTTACTATACGCTATGCTGCTGC
Source organism: Salinivirgaceae bacterium (assembly GCA_027858775.1). Classification (GTDB taxonomy): domain Bacteria; phylum Bacteroidota; class Bacteroidia; order Bacteroidales; family Salinivirgaceae; genus Salinivirga. The sequence continues at coordinate 2,651 of JAQICA010000235.1, forward strand.
ATCAACCCAAACCCTTATAATTGATGATGATACGTTAAGCTATAATGTTACATTGCCAGCCACAAGAAGTGACCAAACATGGGCAAGCAAAGACACAACTATTCAGTTTTCTGAAGGAGAACACAGGTTAATATTAGAGACAAACAGTGGTGGTTTGAACATTAACTGGTTCGAACTCTCCCATTCAACCGGAATTCAGAGTATAAGTAGTTTGAGCGGGATTACAATTCATCCCAATCCTGTAATTAATAACACGCTAACTGTAACATTATCAGAATCCGTTAAGAATAAAGACAATTATCAAATGGAAATTTACGATGTAAATGGAAGAATGTATTATTCGAATAAGCTGATAACTAATGGGGACAATCAGCTAAACATAGATTTATCTAATTTTTCTAATAAGGGTGTTTATTTGATTTGTATTTTTAACGGGGAGAATTGGTACAACCAAAAAATTATTATTCAATAAATAAAAGTAGTGAACGGCCGCGAACATTTAGCCTCCAATCAAGCGTTGCTTGCATACGCTTGATATTGGAGGCTTTTGTTGAACTAAACAATCTTGCGGGTGCCTCATAATAAAGGTTTAAATAGCTTGTGATTTACTATAGTGGTTTCAATCCTTTTTTTTAAGAGGAAAACTATGTAACTGATTGTTATATATGCCATTGTACGTTTATATGCATCCCATGAAAATGAACCTCCAGGAAAGCAGTAATATTTTCGAGCCAGTAATATTTTTGGAAACTTAATTGTTTTACCTATGCTCCAGACAAAGGAGGTATAATTCATCTTTAATGTTTGCGGCAAAAATAACGGTTTATTTAATAAGATTTCTTAGTTTTATAATGGTAAGCTCCTGTTGAAAACGGGTTTAGTTTAACAATATGT
>JAQICA010000004.1 GCA_027858775.1 Salinivirgaceae bacterium
GTTAACCATTATACTTCTAAATTCCGCAAGCATTTATTTTTTGCTTACAGGTTCCAGGTAACTTACCATCAGCCGCAATGCATTGCGACTCTACCTGTAAACCCAATTCCTTAATCAACTTCACCAACATCCTAACTTACAAACCTAAAAACTCAACCAAACACGTCCCATGGCTTTTCGCCGATAACTTTTGCGATGCAAAAAACAGACGTTTCGGCGCGGCAACATTTCTCATGTGCGACTTTTTTCTACAGACATGTAATTCCTCCGGAATTATTCTTACTTAGAGTCAGTCACAATGCATTGGGACTCTACTTCCCATGAATCAATTCAATTCCCAATCATTTTCTCACTATTCTCTTTTAACTTTTAATTCTTATCGAATTGATCTACCTACAATCGCAATGCATTACGCCCCCACCAGCAAACCCAATTCCTTAATCAACTCAATAACCTAATGAACCTAAAAAACACGTCCCATGGCTTTTCGCCGATAACTTTTGCGGTGCAAAAAACAGACGTTTCGGCACGGCGACATTTCTCATGTGCGACTTTTTCCTACAGACATGTAATTCCTTCGGGATTATTCTTACTTACAGTCAGTCACAATGCATTGCGCCCCTACCTGCAACCCTAACTCCTTAATCACCTCAATTAACCCAATCAACTTATAAACGCCCGAATAACTTTTTTTTGTTTTTTGCCATAATTAGTATATTTTTGATTAGTTTTTAATCAAACTTTCGATTATAAATTAATCAAACACTTTTAATACACCAAAAATGGCGACCACTTTTTTTGCACAAAATATCAAGTTACTGCGTAAGCGCCTGAAACGCACGCAAGACGAAGTTGCTTCGGCACTAACCATGAAACGCTCCACACTGAGCGGGTACGAAAATGGCATTGCATCACCACCATTGTCAGCACTACTGAACTTTGCCGATTATTTCGGCATTGCCATCGATACGCTAATACGTGTTAATATGTCGGAACTCTCGGAAAGTCAACTCTCAGAACTGGAGCAAGGGTTTGATACGTTTGTTAAGGGGAGTCGGCTGCGAGTACTTACCACCACTATCGACTCAAACAACGATGAAAATATAGAGCTTGTGCCCGAAAAAGCCAAAGCCGGCTACACTACAGGCTATGCCGATCCGGAATACATCAGCGAGTTGCCTGCATTCAAATTACCATTTTTAGATCAACAAAAAAAATACCGGACGTTTCAGGTAAGTGGCGACTCGATGCTCCCCATTCCCGACGGAGCCTGGGTTACCGGAGAATACATACAAGATTGGAGTACAATTAGCACAAACACGCCTTGTATATTTGTAACACGCGACGAAGGTATCGTTTTTAAAATTGTGGAAAACAAATTACAATCAAACGAAAAATTTCGTCTTTATTCCCTCAACACTTTTTATGATCCATTTGACTTGTACGCAAATGATATTATCGAAATCTGGCGCTTTACGCACTTTATCAGTAAACAAATACCATCTCCCGGTCATCCACAGACAGAGCTTATTTCTACTATTACGCAATTAAAAACAGATATCGATAGTATTAAACAACAATTAAAAAACAAATAAAAATTCAAAATGCACTGACCTCGATTGCAAGCATATAACATGCATAACACTTACAGCATACAAAAACGGTCACTGCCTGCAGACAGTGACCGAATATTTTTTTCTGAAATTGGAGTATGGGCAAAGTACTATTTGCGCATAACCCAAGCTTCACCAGCAATTTCCTTCCCTTTAGATAAATCGCGATAGGCGTCACTTAATGTTTTGTACGACTTGTATGTTACAGCATCCATACGCCCTCCCAAAATAGGAATACTACGCGCATCACTGCTATGGCTACGAATTTTTTCTAGGTAACGCTCTGCATTTTTATCAACCTCAAAACATCCAACCACAATATGATACGGATAATTATTCATGGCTTCCTGCTCTGCAATAATCTTATTAATCTTAGCTATTTGCGTTTTCGGATAAGCCTCATTAGGTTTAACCTCTGATGCATTCATGTAAACATCCTTGGCAACCTGATAATCTTTTTCGTTGTAGAATTTATCGGCCTTTTCGATTAATGCCTTGTAAATTTTTGCATCTTCAATTGCTTTTTGCTTTGCAATTTCTTGCAGAAAACCATTCACTTTGTCGAGCTGGGTTTTCGGGTATTCTTCATCGGGCGATATTTTCAACGCCTTTTCGTAAAGGGTTTTAGCTCCTTGGTAATCGCTCTCAGTGTAAAGCGCATCGGCCTCTTCAATAGCCTTATCGTACTCAGGATTCCCACAAGAAAACAGGGCAAATACAGAAGCCAACATCAGGGCTGTAATAATTTGTAACTTCATATGTCTATAATTTTAGTTTTATATTTATCGTTAAGTTAAACCGTTTTTTATTCAACTATTTCATTGTGCACTATTAACCATTTTTTATAAAATACTTATTACTTTACCATTTTCAAAATGAATATAACGCAGTAATTGTAGTTTCCTTACGCACACCAAGCATGCTAAATTAATACTTCTAAGAACATAAAACAATAGTTGCCTTCGAAAATAACACTTTCTAAGACAAAAAGTTTTGTTACACCATGCTTTGACATATTTCGTAATTGCAATTGACAGAATATAGAAAGTATATTCCATCATTGTTTAGAAGCAAAAAACAAACATTTTCGTCCAATACAATCTTTATTATTCCCAAAAAAGTCGCACTGAATGCTTTCCGATTTTTCAAGCTCTACTCCCATATTTTCATTTAGCCAATGCTGTCCGGCCAAAAGCGCAATAAACGTATTCCGTTTACAACATCGCGGGCCTCCATAGTAGGCAACTTGGAGAAAAGCAGACGCGGTTAGTCTGTGAATATCGCCCCATGTTTTCTGCGATAAAGCGGTATTTTTGGTTATGTAGGCGGCAAAAGCACCGGCACCCAACACTGCACCACATCCACCGTGAGTTGTACATACTTCCCCGGGAATTTTTACCATGCGCAGCCGAATAACCTGAAGTACCTTTTTCAGATCGGCATATTTTTGTGTTACATTATTATAGGTAGTTAACAATACGGCCGCCACCAAAAAATGATGCTCCGGGCCATGCATACTAATATTTTCATTGTGCATCAACACGTTGGCAAATTCAACAGGATTGATTTGTTTACTGTTTAAACATTCCTTTTGTATATAATCATTGGCATCTACCCGATGACAGGCATCACAAATAAAATGCTCGTTGGGGCAAAACACATCGGCTTGTTTTTCTTCTTCGCAATAAAAACAAAGCATTTTTTTTGGAGTACCATTGAAGATAAGTGGTTCACCACAGACTCCACAGCCACTTTTATGAATAAGGAATCGTTTTCTCACCATTAATCGTCTACTTCTATTAGTTCAAACGGCAGGTTTACCAATGTAGTATACATCTGCCCGTCACCCAGCACCTCTTCATCGTCATAAAACCACTGAATGAGCACCTCTTTGCCATTTGCAACATGCTCCTCCAATCGTTTCAGTATCAAAAGAATCATTCGATTTGAAGATGAATTAAAATACTCCAGACTCATCACAAGTTCAATTTTGTGCTGGATAAAAGGAACGGTATTATCTATCCAGTCAAAAATAGGCTGAAAGTACTCGCCAGTATCCTCGGGAAACGAACGGCCAGTTATCTCATATTTCTCATTCTCAGGATCAAAAAGCACATGGGGCGTTGTTTCTGTACCTTCTAAATAGAGCTTCTCCATGGTGTATTTTTTTTGTAAATATAAGAAACATTTATCAACCAGCTAATGTGTTACGTGATTTACTTCGTAAGATTTCCACAAAACCAAAAATCCAAATGATATGTGCAGTGGTTTTTTATTTGTAATACAAGCTGCATTTCAAAATCCAAACTACAGTATTGTAGAAATGTGCAATAAACAAATTGTGTTGTTTTTTGTATAGTATATCAGTAAATAATGTACAAATCAATTCTTTAATATATGTCAACATTTGAAATAAAGATGCCCAAAATGGGCGAAAGCGTACAAGAAGCAACCATTACAAAATGGTTTATAGAAAAAGGTCAAATGGTGGAAGAAGACGATACTTTACTGGAAATTGCCACAGACAAGGTAGACTCAGAAATCCCCAGTCCGGTAGATGGTAAAGTGGTCGACATAAAATACAAAGTTGGCGACGTTGTTCCTGTAAACGAGGTTATTGCAATTATTGATCTTACCGGAGAAGGCGAAGTAGCAGCCGAAGAACCCCAAGAAGAGTCTCCAAAACAAAATGAAGAAACACCCAAAGAACAAGATAATACGGAAAAAGAGACTCAAAAAGAAACGGAAAAATCGAACGACAGCGACGAACTAGATCAGGACACCGAACGATTTTACTCGCCATTGGTAAAAAACATTTCTCGAAAAGAAAATATCTCACTATCTGAACTTGAACAAATAGAAGGCACAGGAACCGATGGACGAGTGAGAAAACAAGATGTACTGAAATATCTGGAAAACAGGGGAAGCTCCTCGAAAAGTGAGTCGCAACCCGACAAGGAGGAAGGTCAGAAGCAACCAAACGAAAATATTCAGGCTTCGGTTGGGGCGCAAGATGAGATTATTCAGATGGACCGAATGCGAAAAGTTATTGCTGAACGTATGGTAAATTCCAAACACACAGCGGCACATGTTACAAGCATGGTAGAAACCGATGTTGAAAACCTTGTTCAATGGAGAAACAAACATAAAAGCAGTTTTGCTGAACGGGAAGGCATAAAATTAACCTTTATGCCTATGTTTATCGAAGCTGTAAGCAAGGCCCTTAAAGATTTCCCTCTGGTAAATGTTTCCATAAAAGACGATACGATTATTAAGAAAAAAGATCATAATATAGGTATTGCCGTAGCGCTGCCAAATAACAATCTGATTGTTCCGGTAATAAAAAAGGCCGACCGGAAAAACTTAACCGGACTTGCCCACGATCTTAACGATCTGGCCACCAGGGCAAGAAGCAAGAAACTTTCGATGGACGACATTGAAGGCGGAACATTTTCAATTACAAACTTCGGAAGTTTTGGCAATACGATGGGCACACCAATTATTAACCTACCCGAATCGGCCATACTTGCGGTGGGCACCATCGAAAAAAAGCCTGCCGTTTTAGAAACTGAGCATGGCGATCTTATTGTAGCACGTCATAAAATGTTTCTATCACTCACTTACGACCATCGCGTAATTGATGGTGCACTGGGCGGAGCATTTGTAAAACGAGTGGCCGACTATCTTTCACAATTCGATTTAGAACAAACCATTTAAACCTGAATAAAATGACAAAAAGAAAAAAATACAGCATAAAAACCACCGATAAAAAAACGCTCTCAAACTGGTACAAACTGCTAACTGTAGGTAGGGCAATTGACGAAAAAGCGCCCAACTATCTGAAACAGGCCATTGGCTGGTCGTACCACGCTCCATATGCAGGTCACGATGGCATACAATTAGCCATTGGTCAAGTGTTTGAGAAAGGCAAAGACCATCTTTTTCCGTACTACAGAGACATGCTTACCGCACACTCGGCGGGTATGACCGCGGAAGAACTGATACTGAACGGAATATCGAAAGACACAGACCCAGCTTCGGGCGGACGACACATGTCGAACCACTTTGCCAAGCCGGAATGGAACATCCATAACGTATCGTCGTGCACCGGAAATCATACACAACAAGCATCGGGCGTAGGACGATCCATGAAATACTACGATGGCAAAGGCGTCATCATTAGCTCCCAAGGCGAATCGTCTGTATCTGAAGGTTACGTTTATGAGGCTATTAACGGAGCCTCCAACGAGCAACTTCCGGTAATTTTTGTGTTTCAAGATAACGGATACGGTATTTCCGTTCCAAAAGAAGACCAAACAGCAAACCGAAAAGTGGCTGATAATTTCAGTGGATTTAAAAATCTGAAAATTATTTACTGTAACGGAAAAGACATTTTTGATTCGATGAATGCTATGGCAGAAGCAAAAGAGTGGGCTATTGAGAATCAGAAACCGGTTATTGTGCATGCAAATTGTGTGCGCATTCACTCCCATTCCAACTCAGACAAACATGAGCTTTACAGAGATGAAAACGAACGTAATTACGTAAAAGAATACGACCCCATAGCAAAATACCGTCGTATGCTATTGCGGTACGAGCGCTTCACCGAAAAAGAGTTAGAAAAAATAGAAGGCGAGGCCAAAGCCACAGTAAAAGACGCCCACAAAAAAGCACTGACCGCACCTGACCCCAAGCCCGATTCGATATTCGATTACGTTACACCGGAGCCTTACAAAGCATCGAAGTATCCGGATGGAACACAAAGCTCCGACGGCCAAAAGAAAAAACTTATCGAAGGACTAAACGAAACACTTAAAGCGGAGTTCCGTGCCAACCCCGATACATTTATGTACGGACAAGATATGGCCAACAAAGACAAGGGGGGTATTTTTAATGTATCGAAGGGCATGCAGCAAGAATTTGGGAAAGACCGCGTGTTTAACGGACCTATTGCCGAAGACTACATTACAGGTACTGCAAATGGAATGAGCCGTTACAGCGATAAAATAAGAGTTGTGGTAGAAGGCGCCGAATTTGCCGACTACTTCTGGCCTGCCATGGAGCAATTAGTTGACTCATCGCATGATTATTGGCGATCGAATGGTAAATTTGTTCCAAACATGACCATTCGCTTAGCCTCGGGCGGCTATATCGGCGGCGGATTATACCATAGTCAGAACATAGAAGGAGCGCTCGCTACACTCCCGGGCATTCGTATTGTGTATCCTTCATTTGCAGATGATGCCGCCGGACTACTGCGCACATCGATGCGTAGCCGGGGCATTACCATATTTATGGAGCCCAAAGCACTGTACAACGATCCGAAAAGTGCAACACCAATACCCGACGATTTTGAAGTTCCATTTGGTAAGGGGCGTATTCGCCGAAAGGGCGAAGATTTAACCATTATCACCTACGGAAATACTGTTCATATGTCGATAGAAGCAGCAGAAAAACTCCAAAAAGAGGAAGGAATGTCTGCCGAAGTAATTGATATACGCTCAATTCTTCCGTTAGATTCTGAAATGATTATCGAATCGGTAAAAAAGACGGGAAAAGTAATTGTGGTACACGAAGACAAGGTATTTAACGGATTCGGAGCCGAAATAGCAGCACAAATTTCTGATCAAGCTTTCGAATTTCTCGACGGACCAGTAATGCGGGTCGGTTCGACATTTACACCAGTGGGCTTCAACCGCATTTTAGAGAATGCTATTCTTCCCAACACCGATAAAATATACGAAGCAGTAAAAAAGCTGGCTAACTATTAACATTCACAAACCAAATTAGAGAAAAATGAGCAAAACAGGAATTTTCTACAGTTTCAATACACATAAAACAGCTCAAGTTGCAAAAAAAATCAAAGAGCTTTGGGAAGGCGATTTAGATGAAGTGAACGCCGAAAAAGCTTCTGATGAGCAACTTATGGCATACGATAACTACCTGCTCGGCGTTCCCACCTGGTGGGACGGCGAGTTGCCCAACTATTGGGATGAGCTGGTACCGGCCATGGAAGATATGGACTTTAAAGGTAAAACGTTTGCCATTTTTGGCAACGGCGATCAGAAAAAGTACGGCGATAACTTTGGCGATGCCGTAGGAATAATGGCTAAACTTATCACCCAACAGGGAGGTAAAGTAATTGGGGAAACGGATGCCGACGATTATGAATTTGAAAAATCGCGCGCTTACGCTGATGGTAAATTTATAGGTTTAATCCTCGATTTTGAAAATCAGGCAAATAAAAACAACACACGAATAAAAACCTGGATTAAACAAATAGCCAAAAAAATGGTTTGACAAGTATAACTAAATCACAAAGCTATGGCAAAATTGACAACTAATTACATGGGACTGGAACTAAAAAACCCAATAATAATTGGAGCCAGTAACCTAACTACAAAAGCTGAAAATGCAAAAAAACTGGAAGAAGCCGGAGCCGGAGCTCTTGTATACAAGTCGCTTTTTGAAGAAGAGCTAGAGCTCGATGCGCTCAAATTATCGCAAGAGTTAGATGAATATAATGAGCGACATGCAGAAATGATCAATTTGTTTCCATCTGTAGAACATGCGGGTCCGGATGAGTACATTAGCGATTTAGAAGAGGTGGTAAAGGCCGTAAACATTCCGGTTTTTGCCAGTATAAACGCAATAAAGAAAACCATCTGGGTAGAATATGGTAAAAAAATTGCAGAAACGGGAGTTGCCGGCATCGAACTTAACCTTTACCACGTTCCAACCGATATGGAATCTACTGCTACAGAAGTAGAAGATCAGCAAATTGAAATTGTAAAGGCACTAAAATCGAACCTTAATATTCCAATAGCCGTAAAAATTAGCCCGTATTACTCCAACGTATTAAACTTTATTCAAAAATTAGACGAGGCTGGTGCCGATGCAATTGTGATGTTTAACAGACTTTTTCAACCTGAAATAAACATCGAAACCGAAACAAATGAATATCCAGACAACCTGAGTAACAGCGACGATAAAAAATTAGCAATTCGATTTGCAGCACTATCCTATGGCAACATAAAAGCTCAAATAATAGCAACCAATGGCATTCACTACGGAACCGATGCAATTAAGGTAATACTTGCCGGAGCCGATGCTGTTCAGATTGTTTCTACGGTTTACAATAGCGGTTTTGCAGCCATTAAAAATATGGTGAAAGATTTGGAAAGCTGGATGAATCGCAAGGAATATAATACGATAGATGAGTTTAAAGGCAAGCTTTCGCGCAAAAAATCGAAAGATCCGTATGCTTATCGCAGAGCGCAGTATATTGATATTTTACTTAATTCAGAAGAAATATTTAAGTTCAATCCACAACGCTAACCATGTTGGCAATTTTAAAAAAACCAGAAACGGCACCCATGCAAGGGTGCCGTTTCTGATATAACGTAAAAGAGGCCGTCTAAAAAGACAGCCTCTTAACATAAACCAGCAAGATTGCCAATTATTTTTTCACCGTATTAACGATTGCTTCAAAAGCCTGAGGGTGGTTCATGGCCAGATCGGCCAGTGTTTTACGGTTGATTTCGATCTGATTTTTGTGTATTAGTCCCATAAATTCAGAATAGGACATACCGTAGTTTCTAACAGCTGCATTAATACGCTGGATCCACAATGCGCGGAAATTGCGTTTCTTCGTTCTACGGTCGCGGTACTGGTAACTCAATGCTTTCTCTTGTGCATTTTTCGCTACGGTCCACACATTTTTTCTTGCACCAAAGTAACCTTTGGTTTGGCTCAATACTTTTTTTCTACGAGCTCTTGATGCAACAGCATTTACTGATCTTGGCATAACATCATTCTTTTTGCGAACAGGCAGCGTTCCTTCACAGGGAAACTTTTAGGCTGGTCTGTTCAAAATTAATTAATCAATTACTTAAGGGCTAAACACCCTTTTATGTTTTTCAAATCTGCCTTGTCTACGATTGTATCGTAACCAAGGTTGCGCTTACGTTTCTTACTTTTTTTGGTAAGAATGTGACTTTTGTAAGCATGCTTCCGCTTAATTTTTCCGCTGGCTGTAATTCTAAAGCGTTTTTTAGCACCAGCTTTCGTCTTCATCTTCGGCATCCTGCTACATTTTAAGTTTTACAAAAAATTACTTCTTTGGGGCGATAAACATGGTCATTCGCTTGCCCTCGAGTACTGGAAGTTTTTCAACTTTTCCGTACTCTTCCAAATCTTGAGCAAGACGAAGTAACAATATTTCGCCTTTATCTTTGAACAAAATACTTCGACCTTTAAAAAATACAAAGGCTTTCAGTTTTGCACCCTGTTTTAAAAATTCTACAGCGTGATTACGTTTAAAATCGTAGTCATGCTCATCTGTGTTGGGACCAAATCGTATTTCTTTCACAATTACCTTAGTTGCTTTGGCCTTCATCTCTTTTTGCTTCTTCTTCTGTTCGTAAAGAAATTTATTGTAATCTACAACTTTACAAACAGGGGGGTCGGCTTTTGGAGAAATTTCTACCAAATCTAGTGCAAGTGCATCAGCCACTTTCAAGGCCTCACTTAATGGGTATATACCGGGCTTATCAACGTTGTCGCCTACTACGCGAACTTGCTGAGCTCTAATCCCTTCATTAATCCTGAATCTAGGCTCGTCCCTTCTGGGAGATGGCCTTTTTTTTCTTCTTTTTTGCGCGATTGTTAAATCCTCCTTTCGTTAGTTCAACATAAATTCTTCTGAACCGCCATTTACGGGGTCATTTTTTAGTAGCGCAAATATCTTAATAAATTTTAACTAATAAAAAATATTTCACCTGAAAATAGTTATTTATACTAAAAATTCACTCTTTATCCTGATTTTACAGCATTTATGGCAATTTTGACAACACAAAAATAAGCATTTCTGTTACTTTTGCAACACAACTATCATTTATTACATTTATGAAAATAGGAATTATCTCAGATACGCACGGATATTTACACCATACAGTAATAAAGCACTTTAGCGATGTGGATGAAATTTGGCACGCCGGGGATGTAGGACCGGGAAACATTCTTGGAAAACTGGAAGAATTGGCTCCTGTACGAGCAGTATATGGTAATATTGATGATGATATGCTTAGAAGGGAGGTTCCGAAAACATTAAACTTTTATACCAACACTACAAATGTGCTTCTCACTCATATTGGAGGCTATCCGGGAAAATATGCGCCGGGCATTCGGCAAACACTAAACGATATTCGTCCGAATCTTTTTGTATGCGGCCACTCGCATATACTGAAGGTACAATATGATAAAAACCTTCAATGCTTACACATCAACCCTGGAAGTGCAGGCCTTCAAGGGTTCCACCAGGTTTGCACCATTATTAAGCTCGTTATCGACGACAAAATAAGAGATCTGGAAATAATTGAGTTTCCCAGACGAGGGGCGAATTAACAAGTGTTTCAAATACCAATTCTTCACACACCATTTTACAAAAAAACTCAGAAATTAGTTGAAGAAAAATAATTCTTGAAAGTATAAAAAAACAAGGAGGTGGGATACAAAACAGGAACTACCCAACGCACATCTCCTGTTCTTTACCGAACATTTTTTGAAAATCAAGTCCTGGTATGCCTTAATTGCTTTTATTTGCATTCCAAATACCAATAAACATGACCAAAAAGCCATATTTCAAAGCACAAGTTGCCGCTTTTCTTACTGCGGTTTTCTGGGGGTATTCATTTACATGGACGCATGAAGTACTGAATTACTTCAACCCCATGTCGATTATTTTTATGCGGTTAGTGATTGCACTATGCATTTTAGTACCACTTATGTTTATCTTTAAGATGCGGGAAAAACTCCGCCCGAGGCAACTGCTACAACTGGCTATATTAGGACTATTCCAGCCTTTTTTGTATTTTATTTTCGAAACATATGGTGTAAAACTCACCACATCAACCGTTTCGAGTGTGGTTATTTCAATGATTCCACTTTTTGTTCCCATTGGCGCCTATTGGTTTTTTAAAGAACACCTTACGATAACGAACATTGGAGGTATAATTCTGTCTTTTATAGGTGTTGCCATTATCATTTTCGACAATCAGGTAAAGCTTTCCGGCGGCTGGTTAGGGTTAGCGGTACTTTTTATGGCGGTTATTACTGCTGTGGTATACATGGTTTTACTCAGAAAGTTATCAGCATCGTATAATGTTTTCACCATAAATGTTTACCAAAATATTTTTGGTTTGCTGTATTTCCTTCCCTTCTTCCTTTTTGATGGAGTTCCCACGCTTATGCAAATAGAATTTAAGTCTGACTGGATATTTCCGCTTGTATCGCTGGCAATATTTGGAAGCGCGGCTGCATTCATGCTCTTCACTTACGCGATAGGCAAAATAGGTGCTTCAAAAGCGGCCGCTTACAACAATTTGGTGCCGGTTATTACTGCCATAGCAGCCTACTGGAAGTTTTCTGAAGCTATTTCGATGCAGAAAATCACCGGAATAGTCATAGTAATTGCCGGTTTGTTTTTAGCGCAAAAGAAAGCTGCTGCCATTGCGCAAAAATAGGGACCCAGTCTGGTTTTCGAACACCGCATTTTGAGACGTAAAAAAATCGTTGACCTGAACATTTCTATTCGGGTCAACGACAAAAATCTAATACAATTAAGAAACAAATTATTCTACGCCGATACAGGATTATAACCGAGCGGTTCTATATTTGCCCAGTTTTCGCCTCTCTTAATGCGCGAAACCTGCATCTCACTGATGCAAAACAACTTTGCAATTACTTTTTGCTTCACACCACGTTCGAGCATACCTTTAAGCACTTGAATATCCTGCTTTTCGAGTTTAGAATTGGTTACTTTTCGCTTTCGCGGATTATCGCGATTGCCCTGGTGTAATCGTTCCAGTAATCGTTTGTAACCTTCATCGCGGCTCACCCATTTAAGGTTTTGATGATGGTTATTGCCTTTGTTCCAATCGAGATGAACAACCATGTCTTCATTTGGATTTCGATTTACAAAGGCCTCAGCTGTAAGCTTGTGTACCAAAACGGTTTTACGCTTGCCTTCAATGCGAATGCAAACAGTTTTAAAACCACCGGTAACACTTGGTTTTAGGATTTTTTCTGAGGAGTTGCTGCAATAGCTTTTAACACGACCATAATTGCTTACTTCGTATTTTTTGTCGGTACCGGGTATGTACCTCCACTCCTCATCCTGGATTTGGCGTAAATTACGCCCTCCAGCATAGTGGATCGCAATGTTTCTCATAGTCAACTTTTTTCTATCGGGTACTGCAAATGTAACAAAAAATTAGCATAAACAACCAACAATAATAGTTAAAAAAACAAATAACATGGCTAGTTGCAACATCACTTAATCCTAGCTATAGGAAAAAACACGTATTCCATGAATACGGAAACCCCTACTTTATAGCGTATACCTAAGCGGCTAGAAATATCAGCAAGCTATCATCGACATAATGTATATAAAGTATTTCAAAATCACACCTGTGTAATTTTATAAAAAAATAAAAATCAGTAACCCAAGCACGTCTTACGTAGAAACCCTTAGAAAGAATGACAATCACAAATAGAAATCGGAAGGAATATGTTTTTCAACATGTAGTGATGAAATGTAAATTGAATTAATTTTAAATGGCTATCCGTTTTCGCACCTAAAATGCAACCATAAGTAGAAAATTAATTGGTTTGCCCATAGTCCGCCAGTTGGAGGAAGCAATTGATTTTTTTCACACCCGCCAGCCGCGGGTTAAGGGCAAATGAAGAACCTTAGCGAAGCGGAGCTCGAGGAAGTCAAAATCAAATTCGAGTTGGGTACAAAAACGAATGTACATCTAACTTTATGTGTAATTCGTGGGCAAATAACGACAAAACTGCCACCTATTCTGCCATCTTATTGAAAATACTGAGTATTAAAAAAAGCTCGTAAAAGTGCCCCCTAAATAAAAAAAGCAAGATTAATCAGTAAGCGTATAGGTTTTATAAGGCTCGGATCCCGTATTGCCGAAATATTCAATTCTATGTGACTGCGCCAGCCCCGGGGGTGGCAACAAAAAAAGAGCTCCCGATATAATCAGAAGCTCTTCGTGTCTTTTTGGCGGTCTGGACGAAACCGCAACGATACTATTTAGACTAATTAAAAACAACCTCCATTTAGCATTACATATAAGGGTTTCAGCAATTGAAAATAAAATTAGTGTATAAATAAGTAAAGAGAAACCATAAAAAAAGTGTACCCCAAAGTGTACCCCAATAAATTTTGATTAAATTTGTAGAAAAAGGAGGGCAAAATGAAAATCAATTTTTATTTGAAAAACATAAACGCAAAAAGAGAGACCTCAA
>JAQICA010000049.1 GCA_027858775.1 Salinivirgaceae bacterium
CTGAAAACAGTTATTTACGAAAGTAAACGCCTTGATTTTCAGAAAGGCCAAGCCTTGAACTTGAACTTTTCAAATCAAGCACTCAGAAAAGCAGGTAGTTTTCGTGCTGGCACTAACTATCAACAATTACCACTCATAAAATGAAAAAATACTTCTAATATATCTGCTTGCATCACAATCAAAATACCTATTTTCGCCAACTCAAACCAAAGGCAAAATACCATGCAATACCAACGGAAACCAGAGTGGCTAAAAATTAAACTTCCACAAACCGATCACTACAAAAAAATTAATCGCATACTACAATCAAATAACCTGCATACCATTTGCACAAGTGGAAAATGCCCAAACATGGGTGAATGCTGGAATAATGGAACCGCAACCTTTATGATTCTGGGCGAAATTTGCACCCGGGGCTGCCGGTTTTGTAACGTAGAAACCAGTAAAAACCCGCCACCACCCGATGAGAATGAACCAAAAAAAATTGCAGCGGCAGTAGCTTCACTCAATTTAAAACATGTGGTTATTACTTCTGTAGATCGCGACGATATGACCGATCGCGGTGCCTACCACTGGTGCAGAACCATAAAAGAAATTAAATACAAAAACCCGGAGGTAACCATCGAAACACTTATTCCCGACTTCGATGCCAAACCACGACTGCTCGATCTAATTATTGATGCCGAACCCGATGTGATTTCGCATAATATGGAAACGGTGCGCCGGCTCACGCCACAAACCCGTTCTAAAGCAGAGTACAACCGTTCATTAAAGGTATTGCAATACCTTGCACAAAACGATGTGCAAACTAAAAGTGGTATAATGCTCGGATTGGGCGAAACACGTGCAGAAATTGAGGAGTTAATGAACGATTTGCTCAGAGTTGAATGTCAAGTTCTGACACTTGGCCAATACTTACAACCCTCTCCGAAAAACCTACCGGTTGACCGTTTTGTATCGCCGGAAGAGTTTATGGAACTTAAAGAGGTTGCTCTTCAAAAGGGGTTTCAAATTGTGGAAAGCGGGCCATTGGTTCGCTCATCGTATCACGCAGAGAAACATATTTTTTAGTAAAACATCTTGAAAAATGGTAAAAAAAATTCGCTACACCGACTGGAGTTCCCTGGACTATAAAGTAGCATGGGATAAGCAGCAAGTAATTTTCGACAAACAAATAGCTGCCAAGCAAGCAAATGAACCCACTGCAAACACGCTCATTTTTGTGGAACATCCGCATGTGTACACTTTGGGAAAAAATGGCGACAGAAGTAATATGCTCATTTCAGATGAAATGCTCAAAAAAATTGAGGCAACCTATTACCACATCGATCGTGGTGGCGATGTAACCTACCATGGCCCCGGCCAGATAGTGGGCTACCCCATTTTCGATTTGGAAAACCTGGAAGTATCGTACAAAGGATTCATAGAGAAGTTGGAACAGGGAATCATCAACTACCTGAAGAACGAACACAATTTAGACACCTTTCAACTACCAAAAGCCACAGGAGTTTGGCTGGAGACTGTCAATGGACACGAAAAAATTTGCGCTATCGGAACGCGGGCTAGCAAATACGTAACTATGCATGGTTTTGCACTAAATATAAACACTAATCTGGCCTACTTCGATTACATAAACCCCTGCGGATTTACCGATAAAGGAGTCACCTCGCTGGAGAAGATAAAAGGAGAGAAACAAAATTTTGAACACGAAAAAGAAAAGCTAAAAGGCTATTTGGTCAACGCTTTTGAAGCTGAACTGATATAAAAAATCCGCATGCAGAAAAAGTCTCTGCCTGCGGATTTTTTTATCGAACTCTTCTCTTAACTGAAACTAATTTAAAAACTTTGTTCCAGTTTGTCTACAAGAGAATCGACAAACTGTGTCAATGGCTTTTTTGCCACCATTTTTAGCATTGGATTTAGATCAGCATGCAACGTAACCTTAACCCGGGTATCATTTTCGTCAACATTTTTAAGCTGAATCCACAGAAAAAACGTGAAGGGAACCGTTTCGTCGCTCGAAATTTTAACCAGTTCATTTTCTTTACGTTCGATAATACGCATCCCAAACTCTCCGGTTTTCCCCAGGGCAAATCGACAAGAATCGGCATCGGCCTTAACTACCTTCATTTTATCGTCGGGTGGCGCAATACTCTCGAAACGAGAAAAATCAGCAATGGTTTGATATACTGTTGCAGCATCTGCATTCAACTTTCCTATTCGGCTTTCGTGTTTCAACATAGTTTAATAATTATTAATTCGACCAGTTTTGGGGATCGTCCTGCCAATCCTCTAGCACCGACATATCGGCCGGCGCCAACAATTCTTCCTCAATAGCAATATCAATCATGGTTTGATAGTCCGTTAAAACAGACCACTTGCATGCGGCCGCCTCAAAAGCTTCGAAAGCTTTTTGAAACCCATACGTAAAAATTGCAATGAGACCTTGCACTTTCAATCCATGGTGCCGGAGTGCTTCTACGGCTTTAACGCTACTCCCGCCGGTTGAAACTAAGTCCTCAATAACCACGACCTTTTTACCCGGAACAGCATCGCCCTCAATCAAATTCTGCATTCCATGGCCTTTAACCTCTGAGCGCACATAAAGAAAAGGAAGTCCAAGTTCTTCGGCAACCAATGCGCCATGAGCAATAGCTCCGGTAGCCACACCTGCTATGTAATCGACATCTGAAAAATCCTCCTTAATTTTTTGAATAAAGGCATCGCGCACCAGAGTACGCACTTTAGGATAAGAAAGAATTTTACGATTATCGCAATAAATAGGCGATTTCATGCCAGATGCCCACACAAAAGGATTTGACGGTTCCAGTTGAATTGCGTTTATTTGCAATAACGATTGAGCTATTTTAATTTTAAAATTATCACTCATGTCTGATACGTATAAAATTTATTTTAACGAGTTTACTTTAATTATCACTTCTTCTAAAAAGAAAGAAGAGTACAAAAATAGTGGTTTTTACGAACTAAAGACAGTTAATGAACTGTTGAACGACAACTTTTTCAATAGCCCATCGGAAAACACACCTAAAAAATGGTGCCTTGGCGCACCGAACCCCGATGAAACCTTTGAAAAGGTCAAGGAGCATTTCGTGTACATTGAAGCAGCGGGAGGATTTGTTATCAGCCCGGGCGAGAAATTTGTTGCAATAATCCGTAAAGGAAAATACGACTTACCCAAAGGAAAGTGCGAACCGGGCGAAACAGTTAAAGAGTCGGCTGTGCGAGAGGTTGAGGAAGAGTGTGGGTTGAAAAACCTTAAAATAAAAAATGACCTTCCATCAACTTACCATATATATAAACTGAAGAATAAGATGGTGTTGAAAAAAACATACTGGTTTCTGATGACTACCGAAGAACAGCCACTAACACCACAAACAGAAGAAGATATTACAGATGCCATGTGGATGCCGCTGTCGGAAACAGATCAGTTTCTGGTTAACACTTACCCAACTCTTACCGATTTGCTTAACGCGATATCAAAAATCCTATAATGCAATTATCTTGCTTGCCTATACATCTGTCTTTCGCGCTGCTTAATCAAATTAAAAAAATACCATTCAAAATGATTGTCGGGCGAGGGTGTTGGGTGCATTGCTAAATTCCCCTCAGGATCGATTAGGTAAAACATGGGGAAAGCCTTTACATTATACGCTTGACGAAGTCCGCCAACAATATTTCCATCCAATAGCGTCCAATTATATCCCTGTGCATCAAAATACTGCGATGCTTTTTCGTAGCTACTTCCCATATTAATGCTAACAATCTCAAGATTTTTTTTATGTTTTTCGGCTAACATTTTAAGGTCGGGGAGTACTTTTTGAACAGCAAAGCTCTCAATATCAATGAAGGTAATATAAAGATACTTCTTCTTTTCCGAGGGTACCTGAAACGTTAGGGTATCGCCCATATTGATGACAAATGGTGGTGGTGGAAAACCTTTCCGAAGCATTTTTGCCCGGCTAATAACGTTTGCAACTATTTTTTTATGTTCCGGCACAGTGGTTTGTAACTGAACACTATCCAATGTCTGAAACACACTACTTTTGGGGAAAGTGTTCTTGTATATCGCATCATTTAACCCTTTGATAAGCACCAACTCCCTGAGTGTATCGTTCCGCAACGCCAAATTATTATTTAGCGTACTCATGGCGCGGCCGTAGCTTTTAGCTCTGGCCACATCGTAGCCAATATTGCGCCCGTCCTGAGTGTTCATGTAGGTTTCCAAATAATTGGCAAAGATCTTATTGAACAGCTCGCAATAAGCCGGATTGTTATACAAAATGGGCTGATCGAGGAAGTAGTCTCTGATAACATAATTATTATCATGGATATAGGCCAGTTTCCTTAAATCTGCCGTTTTATACTTCTTGTACCCTCTGAAAAATGGAATCGAATCACCTTTCTGGAACAGGGAATCAAGAAAGTGAATCATTTCATCTACACCGCTATTCCTGCGTTGTCTTTGTATTTGACTGAAGTTATTAACAATATAGTCTTGATAGATATAGTCAAATTCGGAAATCAGATGATTCAACTCTGTTGAATAACTATTTTCCAATCCGAAGTAAAACCGAAGGGGCTGAAAAAACGGATTTAATTCGTCTTCTCTCGCAATTGCTTGATATTTTGGCAGTTTAAGCTTGTAATGCTGTCCGGGGACAGCAAACAGTGTTCCTTCCAAAGCACCCGACTCTACAAATAGTTGTCGTGTTTTATCCAAAGGAAAAGCAACATGGAAAGAGCCACTGTCTGACAAAACAAGCTTTCCTATTGTGTGCCGTTGACCAGAAATATAGTCATCGTAATACCAAATATGAGTTTCCGTATTGGCCCATGTTTCATGCGCTCCTTCCACAATAACAGTATCCTGAGCTTGTACAAAAGCAGCCAAACTCAGTAAGATACTATAAGTCAGAATTAATTTTTTCAGGGACAAATGGTTTAATATCGCCATCATGTTTATAAATATCACGTAATATTGTTGAAGAAATGGGAGCAAGCTCCGGAGTAGTTAGGATAAACACTGTTTCAAGATTACTCATCAGCGCTTTATTCATTTGTGCAATACTTCGCTCATACTCAAAATCGGCACTTGTACGTATTCCCCGTAATATAAAACGGGCGTTCTGCTGTTTGCACAAATCGGTGGTAAGTCCTTCATAATAAAGAACTTCCACCTTACCATACGCTGAAAAGGTTTTCTTGATCCAACCCATCCGTTTCTCTAACGGGAAAAAACCAGATTTATTGGAATTGACCCCAACAGCAATAATTATTTTGTCAAACAAATCGAGGGCACGAATAACAACTGATTCGTGACCGCGTGTTATGGGATCGAACGATCCTGGGAAAACAGCAATTCTATCCATATAAACAGATTAAAGGCTTAAAATTACAAAATATTGGCACGAAACCAACCGTATTTTCAAAGGCAAAATAGGTTCCTCTCCTACTCTTCTGCAATATAGTCTTTATCTTCACCAGAGATTGTTTTTTCAGCATCAACATCAGTCTGGCTAACATCATCTTCATGGTACGGAAAAACCTCAACCACTTTGGTTAGCGTAATACTGTGGATTTCCCAAGGAACTAAAACAGTTTCAAAATTTTTCAGCAAATTTTGTAATGCTCCACCAATATCGTCGGCCGCAACAAGAACCTGATTCACGCTTTTTTTCTCTTTACCTGACTTTTCGTCGATATCGATAAATACCACTTTTGCTTTATACCAATAATCAGCGTCATCGGCAGGAATAACTTCACTCAACTTAGCCTTGCCAATACCGTTAATAACAAATTCATCGGGCACTTCGCCTTCAAGCAGCTTAATCAATCTACTTTCTGCTTCGGTGAACGATAATGCATCAACCAAATAAGACTCACTTACGGCCGTGTCTTGTCCAAATTCATCGCGCCGATCATATTTTACTTTACATTCAAACCAATTTTCCATAGTGCTATATTACATTTAAAGAAACAAAAAAAAGAGGACACTCATAAAACAGTGTCCTCCAATGTATATTTATATAAATTAAAATAGTTTTTCGCCAAGATCAACAACGCGTGCAGAATATCCCCACTCGTTATCGTACCACGAAATAACTTTAATCATCTTTCCATTTACCATTGTCAACTTCGAATCGAAGATAGAAGAATGGTCGTTATGTATAACGTCGCAAGAAACAATTTCATCTTCTGTGTACTGTAGAATACCTTTCATTGGTCCTTCGGCAGCGGCTTTCATCGCTTTATTGATTTCTTCGACGGTAACTTCTTTTTTCAGTGTAGCAGTAAAGTCTACCATAGAACCCGTTGGTGTGGGAACGCGAACTGCCATTCCGTCCATTTTGCCTTTCAGCGAAGGAATAACCACTCCAACTGCTTTAGCCGCACCTGTAGTGGTAGGGATTTGCGAAACAGCTGCCGACCTGGCACGTCTCAAATCTTTATGTGGCGCATCCAATATCATTTGGTCGTTTGTATAGCTATGAATAGTATTCATAAAGCCTGTTTCGATCCCAAAACTATCTTCAAGCACTTTTGCTACAGGTGCCAGGCAGTTTGTAGTGCATGAAGCATTAGAAACACATTCATCTCCTGTTTGTAAATCAGCATCATTAACTCCAAGAACAATCATTCGGTCTATCTGGTCTGACGCAGGAACAGTGAGGATAACCTTTTTTGCGCCATTTTTGAGGTGGTCACCATATCCGCCTTTGTCACTTTCGCGTTTACGGAAAATGCCTGTTGACTCAATAACGAGATCAGGTGTATTTGCCCACGGAATATTGGCCGGGTTTTTTTCAGCTGTTACTGAAATGGACTTACCATTCACAATTATTGCTTTATCGTCGTAGGTAATCGTGCCATTGAAGATACCCTGAGTAGAATCGTACTTTAACAAATGGGCTAAGGTTTTTGTGTCGGTAAGATCGTTAATACCAACTACTTCAAATTTATCGCGTTCGAGCATGAGTTTAAAAACATTACGTCCGATACGTCCAAATCCGTTAATTCCAACTTTAATTTTTGCCATAATAGGATATTTTGTAGTTAATTAAACAGTAATAAACAAAAAAAGGGAGGTCACTTGAACCTCCCTTTTATTATATATGCAAGGTTCTATTTTTTAACAACTTTGACAACTTTTTGGTTGCTTCCAGCTTTTACCTGAACAAAATATATACCATCTGTTAAATCTTCAGTGGAGATTTTGTACTGATGATTACCTTCCACAAAGGTACCAATATTTTCTGTAGTCATTATTTGTCCGGCACCGCTATAGATGCTAATAGTAACATCTCCTTCA
>JAQICA010000136.1 GCA_027858775.1 Salinivirgaceae bacterium
TTTTTGAGCGAATTGATCTGCCTCTTTTTCTTTCTCTGTATCATTAGGTGTTCCTTTTACGTTCTCCAAAAAAACAGCACGTTTTCCATGTTTTAATATGTGAGCGGCTTCATGAAAAAAGGTAAACCAAAATTGATCGTTGGTTTTGTAGCGGCCAGACAACTGAATAATTGGATTGCCACCCTTCCACCATGTGGCTCCGCTAATAGGTGCTTTTGGTAAGCCTTGAGTATATAGAACAGCCACGCCTGCAAATGCACATTTATTTTGCAATTGTTGGGCGAAATTATCCGGTTGTTCTTTTACAATCAACTTTACATCGCCCAAAAGTTTCTTAAATAAGTTTTCATCATAGGAAGGGAGATTCATCTCCTTGCTTTTTAATTCTCCAATTCTAAGCCAAACAGAAAGTGCGTGCGGACTTTGTGTGTGTGCTAATGAAATTTTGAATGCTGCCGAAACTTCTTCATTTAAATAAATTCTTTCCCAGGCTTTTGGAGAGCCAACAGAAAAGAATGTTAATACTTCTGTATATAGTACTTTTAAATCTTTGGTGTCTGAAACAACTTCCATTTTCTTCATCTCGCGTAATGGAAAAGCTTTTAACCATTCTTTATTCCTTTCAGCTTTTTCGAGTTCCTCAATTCGCATAAGTTCCTCTCTGTACTCATTCTCACGGTTCATCCAAAAACTTAGCGGAATACCAAGAATGCGTTCTAGTTTTAAGGCATTTTTGCGGGTTAAAGGTTCCCTTCCTTTAATAAGGTCGTTTAGCTTCTCTTTCGGATAAGCCATTCTTTCTGCCAACTCAGCTTGCGACATACCTATGGTTTCAAGTGTTTCCTGTATCGTATCACCGGGTGGAGATAATAATTCTATTTCGATACGTATGTCATTGCTCATGTCTACTAATTTTAGTTGTTTCCTTTATTACTGCTAATGGTAGTCCTCTTTTTTTAACATTTCAATAGCTGTAACTTTTACGGTATCAATACTATTGTCATCTTTTAAAGGTATCGGATCATGATTAGGTTCAAATATTAATCTATAATTGCCAGAAATACTTACTGCATACTGTCCTTTTCTATCTCCATGGAGCTCATGGCATTTCGCAGCAGGTATTTTCATTAAATCGCATAAGTTTTCTGATGCTTTGATCTCCTTTATTCTCTGATTAACCTTTTTGGCCATCATCCCGAACTCTTTTTGCATCTCTTTCGCCTTGGTTAATTGCTTTTTAAGCTTGTTTGATTTATAAGAAATATCCACTGCAAATATATTTATATTAACGAAAAAAGTTAATAAAAGTTTCAAACTTTCGATTTGATATGATAATTTATAATGATTTTAAATCCCCAAAATAATCAATGTAATAAGCATTATCAAAGTATTTGGCTACTTCTTCCCAGATTTGTTTTGCCTTACCATATTGCTTGAAAAGCTTTTCTTCGATTTGTTTAAATGGAATATCTTCGGCAGGGTTCTAAACAACTTTCCATTAAAATCAATTTTGGGTCTTCCAACTGGGTTTAAAACAGTTCTCAAAAGTCTTTGGTTTTCTTCCCTACTCGTTAGGCTTTTCAGTTTCGACCCGTTTTTTGAAAGGGTTCTGGCTCCTTTTCTGTTGAAGTGGTCAGCTTCGTGAAGCCTTGCTGGTTCTGAAATAAAAACAACCAGACAATGATAAATATTGCCCGGTTTTTAGTTGATTGGCAAAACGGGCAATCCCTTGCTCCACTACAACTACGCGAAGGCGAAACCAAATTAGAAATACCCAACCGAAGAACCTGGCGATGAGCTCACCGAAGATAAATTTGGGCTATCTTATACCCATTTAAGGTATTTCTTAATCGTCGAAAATTCATGAATTTTTTGGTAATTAGAGGCATCCCGATGCCTAATCAGAATGATCTCTGGTGCGAAATAATGGAAAAGGGATTCACTTGAGAAAGTGGTGCTGGAAAAATAAATTCACCAAAAAAAATTATCGCTTCAATTGAGCTATCGCTTCTAGTTCTTCGCGCCAATCTTGCTGCGGCACCTGCTTTTGGAGTGCCTCAATGCGTGTCCGGATTTTGTGCAGCAGTTGCTGATGTGCATCTGAACCGGGGTTAACCGGACGATGTGCCAAGCCTTGCTTTAATTTTTCAACCTGTTGAGTCATTTTCAATGTGACTTCATCCACGTAAGTGTCTAAAAATCGTTTGTAGATGTAGGCTACAGCCTGCTCGGTCAGGTGTGTCATATCGGGAGCGTAGAAACGGTAATCGCGCAAATCGTCCATGACTAATTCGTAGGATGGAAAATAAGAACATTGTTCGTACTGGGCCACCAGATCATGTATGGCGACATTTAAAATCGATTTGGAAAGTTGGTTCTCCATAGCGCCATCTTTCATGTGTCGCACCGGACTGAGTGTAAATACAATTTTCAAATCGGGGTTAATGCTTTCGAGGCGTTGAATCAGGAGACTGAACTCGTCGGTAATATCGCACGTCGATAGCCGGAACCGATGAAACTCGGCAGCCGGAACCTTGTGGCAATTGGCCACAATTTGCCGCGTTTTTTTGAGCTGGTACACCCACGCGGTGCCAAAGGTAATGAACAGAAACCGGGTCTTTTGCAGCCATTGGGCTCCTGTATTTCGTGTTTCGGCTATTTTCTGAGTAAGTGCTTCTTTCTTTGTTTCGCTAAAACTTCCGTGATGCAAATAACTATGCCACTGTTCGTTATGAAAAACAAAGTTGGTGTCGTTCAGTTGGTAGTCGCCTAACATGTGTTTGAGCACCTGCTGTATAGAGTACGGATTGTAAATTACACCATAAGGGTTTGAGTGCACATTGAATTTGTGTGCCGTCAGTTTTTTACCAATATTATCGCTGAAGCATGAACCCAGCATCATTACAGGCATTTGATAGGTTAAGCCGGTTGGGTCTGGAGGTATGTCGAATGTGGTTCTGAAATTCATCTGTTTTTCATTTTCAACTATCATATGGAATCGTATGATGTAAAATAATCATTCATGTGCATTGCTTCACTGAAGCAGCTTCGCAAAGGTGCGGTATGCTCAATAATTATTATCATCATGCTTCTTTCATACGAATTGCTCAAGCCAGTTATTTATAATATCAAATAGCTTGTCGCGATGCTCTTCTTTATGCAGTTCGTGTTTGAAACCCTCAAAAAGTTCCAGCTGAATCAACCTTTCATTTTTATGATGTAGCTCCTTTGCTCCTTCATAATTTACAATTTGGTCGTCGGTACCATGCAGAAGCAGCATAGGTACGTGCAACTTACCAATGTTACGTTTGACGTACTCGGATGCACCGTTCAATGCCAGGAAAGTGGATAGCGTAATGCGTCCGTGAATAAGCTCATCTTTTTTGATGGCTTTCAGCTCAGAAACATTTGCGGTAAGTTGTTCGCGTTTAATACCCGTGTGCAACGAAAAGGCCGGAAATACAGGATGCAACCATTCGGCAAGCGTTATCAACCATGGAGCGGGCGGACGCTGTAGTTTTATCCAGGGCGACGAAATAATGGCACCTTTTACGCGCGGTTGCTTACGCAGCAGGTAGTTTAAGCTAATGTTTCCCCCCATGCTGTGTCCGTAGAGAATTTTCGGTAGTGAGGGAAAGTGCTCGTCGGCTTTTTCGAACAGCATAGACACAAAGTCCAGCGGTTCGCAGTAATTTTTAAAGTGGCCGCGCTTCCCTGCCGATTTGCCGTGCCCGTGATGATCGGCACAAACAATAGCAAACCCCTTTTGAGTAAACTTCTCGAACCACGCATCGTACCGGCCAATGTGCTCGCCAATGCCATGCACAAAAATCAGCACTTTATCAGGCGTTGTTTCGCCACGAAAAATATTCCCGTAAACGGGTTTCCCCGATGATTGCCAGTTAAATTCAATTTTTTCCATAATGATATCGTTTGTCGAACACAAAGTTAATAAATTGGAGCAGATAATAACTGTACAATTTAAAATGACGTGAACTTACTCGGTTAATGGTAAAATTGCTCAAAATTGTGAAGGATAAGTGCTTTTTTTTGACATATAAAATCGGTTTTGTAAGGTCAGTAATAATTGTTCAAAAATTGAATAGCCCAATTCGCTAAAATAGTTTCCCGAGACAACGTTATAATCAATCTAAAAAATACAAACAGAGCAACCATTCAAGTCGCTCTGTTTTTTTACATGCCCATTTTTATATTACCACCCC
>JAQICA010000095.1 GCA_027858775.1 Salinivirgaceae bacterium
TCCGCGAATAGTTTCAACACTCGATTCTATTGGCCGGGTCGACAAGGTGGCAAATACCAAAGCATATGAAATGTTATCGAACATAGTAGGATTAGTGAAGTTATACCGGATTACAAACGATGAACAATACCTGAAACCAGCGCTTAGCGCATGGAACGATGTGGTTTCAAATAGAATGTACATTACCGGGACCTCCAGCTCTTGGGAACATTTTCAAGATGATCACAAGTTGCCGGCAGGTGTTGATGACCACATGGGCGAAGGTTGCGTAACCACCACCTGGTTGCAGCTTAACTATCAGTTATTCAGTATATTCGGCGATATAAAATATCTCGACGAACTTGAACGAACCGTATACAACCATTTAACCGGAGCAGAAAACCCTCAAACCGGTGGTGTAAGTTATTATACTCCACTTATGGGAGTGAAGCCATTTAGAACTTTAATCCGGTGTTGCATGTCAAGTATTCCCAGAGGCATTGCTATGATCCCTCAATTTGCGAATGGTAAAATAAATAACAATCCGGCATTCCTTTTTTATCAGCCAGGTGTATATAAAACTGTTGTTGAAAAAAATACGGATGTTGAATTTAAAACAGAAACTCGTTTTCCTCTTGACGGAGATGTAAGTATCACTGTTAATCCTTCGAAACAGGCTACATTCAAGGTCTTATTACGGAAACCTTATTGGGCGGAAGGCCTCGAAATTACGGTGAATGGTAAAAAACAGCCATTGAATTTAGCGGAGATTGCGACCATTGATAGACTTTGGAAAAAAGGGGATAAAATTGAAGTTCATTTCAAACCCTTACTGAAAGTATTAGATGGCGGCATAAGCTATCCCGGGCAAATTGCTTTGCAAAGAGGGCCACAGGTACTGGCATTCGACCAGTCGCTTAATAAAGCTGAGGCAAAAAACATTATATTGGTTGCAAATTCGATTCAAATGGAGGATGCCCCCAATACTGTTTTGCCTGCAAACTGGGTGGGAACGCAAGCCTATCAGGTAAATGCTGAAGTAAATGGAGTACCGGCAAAAATAGTACTGGTGCCTTTCGCCGATGCAGGCCAATCAGGTGGAACTATTTCAACATGGTTAAAAAAGAAAGATTAAAATGGTGAAATAACGAAACCTAATCAGAATCCGAGTGCTTAATATTGTAAAGCACATCATTTTAGACCTAAATAAAATATCAAATTAAAATTAAATTATGAGGCCATTTATTGTAAAATCATCCCTTCTTTTCGCTTGCATGTGGTGCATGCAGGTAGCCGATGCGCAAACAAAAACGGCTGCCCAGACAGAATTGCAAGCCTTATACGGGGATGTAGTACCTGGCAAATCACAACCATTGAACACGCTCTCTAACATTGGGATTATTTTGCCTGACACAAAGGCGGATGATTGGCCAGAAATCAGAGCGAAAATATATAAACGGATTGAAACTTGTTTAGGACAAGGTCCGGTTGAATTAAAACCAGCAGTCAATAAATTTGAAGAAATTGAACGATACCAAAACAACGGTTTTACACACATCAAATATCGCTATCAAATTTTTGATGATATTTGGAATGAAGCTATTGTGGTGCTTCCTGCAAAATTTCAATATGGCGATAAATCATCAGCTATTTTAACTATCCACGGCACCAATGGCAAAAGCGGCAAAATGGGTGCGCTGGGCGCTCCGGGCGGTCGTAGGGCCTATGCGCTCGAATTGGCAAATAAGGGTTACATCACATTTGCTCCAGACATCTACGGTTTTGGGGCTTCAATAAATAATACAACCCAAGCTGCTTTGATTGACAGCATATTAAAAAAATATCCCAACTGGTCTTACCGGGGCATTAAAATTCTTGGTTTAATCCGTGCAATTGATATGCTGGAACAACTTCCATTTGTAAAAAAAGGTTCCTATGGGTCAATGGGCAATTCGCTGGGTGGTGGAATGGCATTGTATCATGCGGCTTTTGACACCCGAATTAAAGTGTCAGTACCTTCTACCGGAGTTAGTCCTGCCAATACGAATGTTTACAGATTATTGAATAGTGGTATTACATCGGAGGAGCCAGAAAGATGGAAAAAAATAGCAAAAGATGGTAAACCACCTTACGATATACATGAAATAATAGCTTTATGCGCCCCTCGTTGCATGTTATTTCTCGAAGATTATAACGATCCATACAATCCCGATGTGATGGCCAGCTTTCAACATGTGTATCAGGCTATGCAGGTTTATCAATTGTTGGGGACTCCCGGCCATATTTCTATGCTTATTCATGGCGATGGACACGATACAGTGGACGATGTTCGTGAATATGCTTATAAATGGTTTGATAGGTATTTATTAACCAAAAACAAATAAAAATTTAGCGTATGAAAAGATCAACTTTGCTTATTACAATATTGCTATTCAGTATATTGTCGTGCGTTCAGAAAAAAAATGTTGAATGGATTTCAAGTACATCCTCGCAGCAGTGGATAGAACAAACAGGGCTAACAACCGAAGCATTGGCGGATAGTTTTGATGTTGAAATTCAATTGGATAAGCCGCTACAAACAATAGATGGTTTTGGCGCATGTTTTAATGAACTTGGGTGGAATTCGTTACAACTACTTAGCGAAAATGATAGGGAAACTATTTTCAATGAGTTATTTGCACCCGGCGT
>JAQICA010000143.1 GCA_027858775.1 Salinivirgaceae bacterium
CTGTTATTCTAACAGATGAGCCACAGCAATAAAATAGCTTTACTATACACGGTAACGCTTACGCTCAATTATTCTTGCAATACGTATACACATCTCGTAAAGTAAAATCATGGGAATGGCAAGTATAAACTGACTAATAACATCGGGAGGTGTTATAACTGCCGACAGCACAAAAAAGAATATTATTACATGCTTACGGTATTTTCGCAGCAGTTTCGTTGTCACAATTTGATTGGCCGCAAGAAAAATGATGACCAACGGCATTTCGAATACAATTCCTGAAATTAGCCCCAACATGCTTACAATACGTACATATGATCCTATGCGTATTTGATTTTCGATGGTACTATCGAGCACGTACGTACTTAAAAAATCGACAGTAATGGGGCTAAGCAAAAAGTATCCAAAGGCGACTCCAGTAAAGAAAAGCACCGACGATAAAAATAACGAAAAGTAATAACCGCGCTGCTCGGTACCTACTAAAGCCGGTTTTACAAATGTCCAGATCTCGCGCAAGACAATTGGCATACCCAACACCAAACCGGCAACCATAGAAATGGTAAGATGTGACTTAAACTGTCCCGCAATTTCTATATTAATAATTTTTATGGGTGTTTGATTCATGCAAATAGCCGACGACCCAATTATATCGCCCAACTTGCAAAGTAATCGATTGGTAATAAAATCGGCCTTTTGCGGGCCAAGAATAACAGTATTGAAAATAAAATCTTTAAACAGAAATGCTACAATTGCAAATGAAACAACACCGATTATCGACCGAATAATGGCAAACCGAAAAACCTCCAGATGCTCAAAAAAGGTCATGTCATCGGGGTTCCGCTTTTTGTTGAAAAAAAAACCAAGCATGTGTTTCTAACTCAAGAGTGTTTATCAAATAGTACTACTCGCGGTTGGCTTTACCCGCGTTTCGCTCCTCATCGTCTCCGTTTATGGAGTTATTCAGATCGTTCTTTTCCTCATTGAACGTATCTCGTGTTTCCTTGCTGGCATCTTTAAATTCTTTGACGCCTTTGCCCAATCCGCGCATAAGTTCGGGAATTTTTTTCCCGCCAAAAAGCACCAAAATAATCAATGCAATTATAATTAGTTCAGGACCGCCGATAATCCCCAGAAGTATAGTTAAAGTAGTCATAATATGAAGTTAAGTTATGGCTTTTCAGCCGAAAACAAAGATTAAACCACTCATGCAAAACGCACGACATAAGACAAAGATATTAGATATACATTAATAATCAAGGTCTTCAACCTATTTTTCGCAGTTTTTATGAATCAATTGAAAAAATTCCAATTTAGATGTATGAATTGACGACAACAATCCATCTTCATATACTGATAAAGATTTTGCTATAAATTTAATCTCAATCTGGTTCGGTTATTATACGCCTAACCACTGCCATGTAGTCGTCAGTCGACTTCGATTTTTTTATTTTTTTCAACAACCGACTATGTTCGGGAAACAGATGGATAAAATACTGCCAAAACTGGTACATTTTCATTATAAGATGGGCATGACCCGAAAGCTGTTCGGCGTACGCTCTCAGCAACGTATCGTGAAACTTACTGAATGTTTGACGCCATAAGTCGGGTAACTGTTCCGAATTGGTTTTAATCATTTGAGGCAAAAACGGATTCATAATAATCCCACGGCCGATCATCCATTCATCAACATCAGGGAAGCGGCTCTGCAGAAGTCGCCAATCGCTTACCGTTGTAATATCGCCATTGTATATAAGTTTATGCGAAGTATGACCGAGACATGCCTCAAACACATCGACATTGGCTGTTCCCTTGTACAACTGCTTGCCCATGCGCGGATGAAGCGCAATTTCGGTAACGGGAAATTGCTCCAACACTTGCAACACCGAAAAAACTTCATTTTCATCGGCATAGCCCGACCG
Source organism: Salinivirgaceae bacterium (assembly GCA_027858775.1). Lineage (GTDB taxonomy): Bacteria > Bacteroidota > Bacteroidia > Bacteroidales > Salinivirgaceae > Salinivirga. Next base: position 1,920 of record JAQICA010000143.1, read on the forward strand.
CAACTTGACCGACAGTTTAATTTCGCTTTGCGCAAATACTTGCGTTAAAATAGCCTCAATTTTTTCCGGATAAGACAACAACCCCGCTCCCATACCACGCTTCGTCACCATTGGGTAAGGACATCCTAAGTTCCAGTTTAAGGTGGAATAGCCAAGCTCTTTCACAAAATCGATTATATGCAAAAACTCCACCGCATCGGCCGTAAGTACTTGTGGAACCACCGTGTAGCCCACATTATTTTCGGGCAACAAATCGGCACGCTGACTTTTCTTTATGGGTTTACTCCCATTTAGCCTGATGTACGGCGCATAAAAGTGGTCGACTCCACCTACGAATTGCTGAATCGCATTTCGAAATCGAAAATCGGTAAACCCCTGTAACGGTGATGCATGAATTATGGAAGACATTTTACAACGATATGTTTGTAACGCAAAAATAGTATTTCTCGTAAACTAATTATCAGAACACTGTGGCATATTTTATGATTAGTAATAACCGTCAGTCGAAACGCACAGGAGTACACAATGAACAACCTTTATCGCATCTGCATTATATTTCTTATTGTATTTTCGGCTCTTGCCGGACAGGGTGAGTCGCGACTACCTGATAGCCTGCAGACAGCAATACACACAGACTCGATTGATGCTGCATTCGCAAACATAAACTACGATGGGCGGTACCGCCCGAGTTTCTATGCAGCACTGGCACACTTTCCCGCACTCAAAAATGTACACATCGAATTTCGATACCGGAATATCTCCACCACTATGCAATGTCGCCCAAAAGCACTTTCAGTGTTTCGCAGAAGAGACAAACGGAAGTACATAATGGTTTTCAACCAAAATGCAGGAAAAACAAAAGGAGCAGCGCTTAACCAACTATCATTCAATGCACGAGTGGGTTTATTTGCACATGAAATAGCACACATTGTCGATTATCAGCGAAAGCACACAGGACAAATTGCAAAAACCGGCATGAGCTACACCACTAAGCGCGGTAAAGTTCGGATTGAACATAGCATCGACCGACTATTGATATGGAAAGGTCTTGGACGACAAATTTACACCTACGCCACACAAGTGCTTAAAAACCAGAAAATATCGGCCAATTACAGAGAACGCCGCACAACTATATACCTGCAACCTACTGAAATTAAGGAACTAATCCGAATTGTTGAAAACATTCATTAATTTGTTCAAATATTCGTAACAAATTCTTATCGTCGCCAAACAAAACAGGGTATTTTTGCATTTATAAAAGAAAAAACTATGGCAAAGTTTACCCACCTGCACTTGCACACTCAGTATTCTATTCTCGATGGCGCATCGAAGATTAACGAAATTATTGAAAAGGCCAAAGCCGACGACATGGAGGCCGTAGCCATTACCGACCATGGAAACATGTTTGGAGTAAAAGATTTTTGGAATCAAGCCAAAGCGAACAACATAAAACCCATTATTGGGATAGAAACCTACGTGGCAGCCAACGGCCGTCAGGTAATGGAGAAAGGGAAAGAAAATCGCGGTTACCATCTGATTTTACTGGCCAAAAATGCTACCGGATACAAAAATCTAATGAAACTGAGCTCCATTGCATTTACCGAAGGATTTTATTATAACGCACGTATCGACCACGAGCTCTTAGAAAAATACCACGAAGGAATTATTGCCAGCTCGGCATGTTTGGGTGGCGAAATTGCGCAACACATTTTAAAAGACCAAGTTGATGTGGCATACGAACGTGCAAAATGGTTTAAAAACCTTTTTGGCGATGACTTTTATTTGGAACTGATGCGACATCCGGCGAAAGCCCTCCGCCAACGCGAAGAAATTTATGCCCGGCAAGAGCAGGTGAACAAGGAGCTAATCAAAATGGCCAAAGAGCTGGATATAAAACTCATAGCTACAAACGACGTGCATTTTACCAATGCAGAGGATGCCGAGGCACACGACCGACTTATATGTCTGGTAACCAACACACCTGTAAACGATCCGAAACGGATGCGCTACACAAAAGAGGAGTATTTTAAAACAACGGCAGAAATGCAGGAGTTGTTTTCCGATGTTCCCGAAGCCGTCACCAACACACAGGAAATTGTTGATAAAGTAGAGCTCATGGAGCTGGATAGCAAACCCATTATGCCCTATTTTCCGCTGCCCGATGGATTTGAAACAGAAGACGACTACCTGCGGCACCTAACCTACGAAGGAGCGAAAAAACGCTGGGGCGAGGAGCTCGAAGAAAGTATCGTAGAGCGAATCGATTTTGAGCTGGAAACCATAAAAAACATGGGATTCCCCGGGTATTTTCTCGTTGTATGGGATTTTATAGCTGCCGCAAGGGAAATGGGCGTAATTGTAGGTCCGGGGCGTGGTTCGGCAGCAGGTTCGGCGGTTGCTTTCAGCCTGAAAATTACCAGTATCGATCCCATAAAGTACGACTTGCTATTTGAACGCTTCCTGAACCCCGACCGTATTTCAATGCCCGATATTGATATTGATTTTGATGATGACGGACGACAGGAAATTCTGGAATGGGTGGTTGACAAATATGGCGCCGACAAAGTGGCTCACATTATCACGTTTGGTACCATGGCCACCAAATCGTCGATTCGCGATGTAGCCCGTGTGCAGGAGTTCCCTCTAAAAAGAGCCGACGAAATAGCGAAGCTTGTGCCCGAAGCACCCAAAATGAGTTTCAAAAAAGCATACAAAGAATCAAGTGAATTAAGACAAATTAGCAAAGAAGGGTCGGCAGAAGAGCGCGCCGTACTCCAATATGCAGAAAAGCTCGAAGGTTCGGTTCGCCAAACAGGCGTGCATGCATGCGGAATTATTATTTCTAAAGAAAGCCTTACAGAGTACGTACCAGTTTGCAAAGCAAAAGAAGCCAAATTACTTGTTACCCAATACGATGGGCGGTTTGTAGAAAGTATCGGAATGCTAAAAATGGACTTCCTTGGACTTAAAACGCTATCGATAATAAAAGACTGTCTGGAATACATTCACGATTCCAAAGGCTTTACGCCCGACATTGAGCATGTAGCACTCGACGATGCCAAAACATTTGAGCTTTATTCGCGTGGCGAAACCACTGCACTCTTTCAATTTGAATCGCCGGGAATGAAAAAGCACTTACGCAACCTCAAACCCGACCGTTTTGAAGATCTTGTAGCAATGAACGCCCTTTACCGACCGGGACCAATGGCCTATATTCCCGATTTCATTGACCGGAAACACGGTCGTAAAAAAATTGAATACGACCACCCGCTCATGAAAGAGTACCTGGAAGAGACTTATGGAATTACTGTCTTTCAGGAACAGGTAATGTTACTTTCGCGCAAACTGGCAAACTTTACACGCGGACAGTCTGATAGTTTGCGTAAAGCGATGGGTAAAAAGCTAAAAAGCATTATGGCCGAGCTGAAAGTAAAGTTCCGTGAAGGCGCTTTGGCCAATCCCAAATTTACCGAAGGCTGCAAACAAGAAAGCAAAGATCCGGAGAAACTAATAGAAAAAATCTGGAAAGACTGGGAGGCTTTTGCCGAGTACGCATTTAACAAATCACACTCAGTTTGCTACGCTTATGTTTCGTACCAAACAGCGTACCTAAAAGCCCATTTCCCATCGCACTTTATGGCAGCGGTTCTCAGTCGTAACTTGTCAGATATCAGCAAAGTAACAATCTTCCTCGATGAAACCAAGCACATGGGAATAAACGTGCTCGGACCCAATGTAAATGAAAGTATCTACAAGTTTAATGTTACGCCGCAAGGCGATGTGCGCTTCGGACTGGGAGCTGTAAAAACAGTGGGGAGCAACGTAGTATCTCACATTATTGAAGTACGAAAAGAACAAGGTAAGTTTGCCGACATATACGATTTTGTGGAAAAAATAGATATGCATATCGTAAACAAGAAAAACATGGAGGGACTGGCTTACTCGGGCGCATTCGATTGCTTCGGAGTTGAACGCCACAGTTTCTTCGACACCAATGAGACAGGACAAACATTCATTGAACAGATTATAAAATACGGAAACCGCGTTAAGGAAGAAAGTGCCAGTGCTCAACAATCGCTCTTTGGTGCGGATGTTGAAGGATTCGAAGTGGCCAAACCCGCCGTGCCAAGCGGGATACCCTGGAATAAGATGGCTCGCATGAGTAAAGAAAAAGAGTATGTGGGCATTTTCTTATCGGAGCATCCGCTCGACGATTTTAAAGTAGAGCTAAACCACTTGTGCAACACCAAACTAAACGAAATTGATCAGGATTTATCGAGTTTCGAAAACAAAGAAGTTATCGTGGGCGGAATGGTTTCGGAGGTAAAACACCTCACCACCAAAACCGGCAAACCATGGGGCCGATTAACAATTGAAGATTTCAGCGGTCTATATTCCTTTGCATTTTTCGGCAAAGAATACATGAACTTTAAGCCCTACATGGAAAAAGATTGGTACCTGCTCATAAAAGGGAAAGTACAATACCGTGAATGGGGAAACACAGACGAACTCGAATTTAAAGTAAAAGAAATAAGCAATCTGGTCGATGCACGCGAAGAGAAAATTAAAAGCATGCGAATAAAAATCCCTATCAATGCCCTTACACAAGAGCTTGTAACGGAGATGTACGATTTAATGAACCAAAAAAACGGAAAAGTAGCACTGAATTTCATTGTTCACGATCCTGAAAAAGATATGCTGGTACCGCTTTTCTCCCGAAAAATTAATGTAGAAGTATCGAATGACCTCGTTAACTACTTGGAAAGGTTTCCTGATTTGGAATACACCTTCAATTAGTGCGTGCAATACAACCAAAAAAAGCACGTTTTATTAAACAGACTAAGTTAATGGCAAAAAATTTGCTAATATTACAATCGATAAATTAAAACAATAAAACTATGGCATTAGAATTAACAGAAGCAACGTTCGAAGAAAAAGTACTAAAATCAGAAGTACCTGTAATTGTTGATTTATGGGCAGAATGGTGTGGTCCATGTAAAATGCTGACTCCCATTATGGAAGAACTCAGCACAGAATACGAAGGGAAAGCACTTATTACGAAAGTAGATGTGGACAGCAACCCTGGCATTGCCGCAAAATATGGTGTCCGCAATATCCCTACCGTACTTTACTTTAAAGGCGGAGAAGTAGTCGACAAGCAGGTGGGCGCTGTACCCAAAGCTAAGATAGCTGAAAAGCTTGACGCTTTGCTGTAACAAACGAAGACACCATTTGCTTCGTACCACGTGGTTACATATAACAAACCAAAAAGACTATAATAATTACAGGCTGTTTTGACCAAACAGCCTTTTTTTGTTACTTTGCTATTCAAACGATTGGAACATAATTGACAATGATATAAAGAAGGTCACTAAAAAAATCACTCGAATCACGAAACTATACATATCAATAATATGCCGGAAAAAATTACCGTTAAACAAATTCGTGAGGTTAGCCACCTGAATAGTCTCGACTTTTTTGCACGCCAAATAGTTGAAGGCTTTATTACCGGATTGCACCGCAGTCCTTTCCACGGTTTTTCGGTAGAGTTTGCCGAGCATCGTGCCTACAACAAGGGCGAATCGGTTCGGTTCATCGACTGGAAACTTTACGGCCGCACCGGCAAACTATATGTAAAACGATTCGAAGAAGAGACCAACCTACGTTGCCAAATTGTCATCGACACATCGTCATCGATGTATTTTCCGGTAAAAAGCCACACCAACAAACTACAGTTTAGCGTGTATGCCGCAGCTGCAATGATCCACTTGCTAAACAAACAACGCGATGCAACAGGCCTTTCGTTGTTTAATGACGATCTGTACTTCCACACAAAAGCGCGCTTGTCGCAACCCCACATCCACAAGCTTTACGCAATGCTCGATGAGCTACTAAAAGCCTCCTACAACGAAAAGCAACAATCGGGCACACAACTGTCGGGCGTATTGCACCAAATTGCAGAAGCAACCGGAAAACGTTCGCTGGTAATAATATTTTCTGACATGTTTGAAAACAACAACAGAGAAGAGCTTTACAAAGCGTTGGAGCACTTACGTTATAACAAACACGAAGTCGTTCTTTTCCACGTATACGACAGCCGATTTGAGCAAAGCCTACAATTAGAAAATCGGCCATACAAATTAATCGATATGGAAAATGGCGACACACTGAAGCTTCGCCCCCAAGAAGTTGAGGCTCAATATGCGCACAACATTAACGCATTTTATGAAGATGTTCGGGCCAAATGCCTGCAATATAAAACAGACTTTGTGCCGGCCGACATTAACTCAACATTCGATCAGGTTTTAACATCATTTTTATTGCACAGGAAAAAAATGTTTTAGTAACTTTGAGACGACTTAAAAAAACGAACAAATAAGCTGTTTGCTAAATCTTTAGGTTAGCTGATGCAGTGAAACCCGTACATTAGCCCTTGATTCTAATGTGTTAATAAATTGATCGTGTTATTCAAAAAAAACAAATTATTACTATTCATCCTGCTAACGATGCAGGTAATTGCCCCAAACGTTGCTGCACAAAACGCATCGGGGGAGCACGAAAAACGTCCCAAATTAGGCTTGGTACTTAGTGGTGGCGGCGCCAAAGGAATGGCACACGTAGGTGTTCTAAAAATCTTAGAAGAGCTGAATCTCAGACCCGATTACATCACAGGCACTTCAATGGGAAGCGTTGTAGGCGGGCTATATGCAATTGGCTATTCTGCCGACGAAATTGAACATATGCTCGTCAGTCAAAATTGGTCAGAAGTACTATCCAACGACGTGAACCTCACCGATGTCAGCATCAACGAAAAAGATCAATATGGCCAGTATTTTGTTGAATTTCCTATACAGGGAAGAGAAATAAGCCTGCCCAAAGGCTTGATTTTCGGCCAACGAGTAATGAAATTACTCAGTCATTACACACTTCCAGCTCACAGCATTACCAACTTCGACTCATTACCCATTCCATTTAAGTGCATTGGCACCGACATTTCAAATGCCGACGCCGTATTACTTGACACTGGAAGCTTAGCCCTGGCAATGCGTGCAAGCATGTCTATTCCAACGGTATTTACGCCAGTAATGTGGGGCAACAGACTGCTTGTGGATGGAGGCCTAAGGCGCAATTTTCCCGTCCAGGAGGTAATAGATATGGGTGCCGACATTGTAATCGGATCGTACACCGGAGCGGTATTAAAAAGCGGCGACGAGCTTAACTCAGTACTCGACATTATTGGGCAAACCTCATTTTTCATGGGAGTTTTCGATGCTATAGAGCAGCGAAAGCTGGTTGATATATACATCGAACCCAAACTTGATAAATACAATGCCTCAGACTTCAACAACGGAAAAGAAATAATAGCTAAAGGAAAAGAGGCTGCACTCAAAAAATACGATAAACTACAAGATGTAGCCAAAATCTTAAATACTACAAAAGCGGGCTCAGAGAGAGAGAAGCTTACAACACCAGAAACGTTGGTTGTGAAAAACATTGTATTGCGTGGGATACAACACAAGCAAAAATCTTTCGTACTGGCACGTCTAGGCATCCGCCCCTATTTCCCCTTTTCGATTGCAGAACTTGAAAATGGAATCGACCGGGTGTACGGCACGCGGTACTTTTATCGGTTGCACTACACATTTGAACAAAATGACGATAACGAAAAAGTACTGGTACTCCAAGCCGTGCCTAGGCCAACAGGTTTTATTGGGGTCTCAGCTCATTACGATTCCGAAAAGCGAGCAGCGCTGCTCCTAAATGGCACATTCCGTGATTTCCTACTGCCTTCTACCCGTTTGAGCCTGGTAGCCAACATTTCCGAAAACCCTGGGTTTATGGTCGACTACTTCGTATACCTCGGAAAAGAAAGGCGTTACGTTTTGGGAGCTCAATTCAACAACGACGCCTTTAAGGTGCCGTTGTATGTTAATGGCGACATGCGGGGCCTATACAAATACAATTATGTTTCCGGCGACGCTTACTTGCGGTATGCTCTTACAAACGACTCGCGCCTGGTTGCGTCGTACAGCCTCGAACGAACGGTTCTCAAACCCAAACTTATTACAGATAACGAATTTGTAAAATGGCAGCTTAAAAATCAAAAAGCAAGCCTGGGCTATGAAATAAACACACTAAATCGACGATATTTCCCCACCACCGGGCTTAACCTTTCGGTGTGTTTCGCCTATCATTTCGACATGAATTACAGCATAGACCTGGGTGACACGCTCCCTAGTTACTCCAACAAACGCTTATTTAACAAAACGATGGGAAGCCTGATTGTGCATATGGATCATTACCAAAATATACTCCCCCGATTTACCCTGCACAGTTATGCACATGCAGGCCTCACAATGGGTGAAAATTTCACGCTGGTGAAGCAATTTCAGGCAGGCGGACTATTTACTGCCTATTCGTATTTAATTCCATTTGTGGGTTTCAACGAGCTGGAATATACTGCAAACCAAATTATTACAGGAGGAGCCGGCATTCAATACGAACCGTTCAAGAATTTTTTCATTGAACCACGCGCCAACCTGATGCTTTCGGAAAATTATATTGAGGATTACATTAAAATAGATGAATATGAATTTATTCTTGGTTATGGATTACAGCTGGGCTACTCCACTTTGATAGGCCCGGTTTTAATCAGCGTAGGCTCGAATACTTACAACGAAAAATGGCGGGCATTCTTTAATATCGGGTATCGGTTCCGATTCTAATTTGCATCTATTCTTTTAAACCCACATTACTCCAAAATTCCGCACAGATTTAATCTTTCAAAGTAAAAACCCTTGCGAAATTCAAGCTAACCCCAACTTAGGAAATCGCCCGTTTGGCTGAAATATTGAGATCCAACAGGATGATTTGCATAGTTGAATCCGTATAAATACAGCGAGTTTCTCTTTTCTTGCGGGCTTTAGATTATTCAGGACATTAGCATGGTTGAAAAAAGTACCTGCACCCTGTTCCTTCCGTATTTTTTGTTGCATTTGAAACGGAATCGCCAATCATGCGCAGCCATTTTTTAAACGTTTACGGGAAACCGATAACCGAACATAAAACATTCGCCTATCGGCGGAACGGTGAGGTGATATAGAGAATTAATGGTAGATGTAATAATGTTAGGCAAAATAGGTTATTGTTGGAAATCTGAACATTTATTTGTTTTATATTCAAACATTTTGTACATTTGTCTTGAAAAACTTAAAGACAATGAAAACTATAACGCAAAAAGAAATAGGACAAAGGATATCTGAACTTAGAAAAAGCAAAGGTTATTCTCAAGATGATTTAGCAAAGATGCTTGATATTTCTCGTTCATCTCTTACACAGATAGAGTTAGGAAAAAGAAATCTTTCTGTAATTGAACTGAGAAAAATAACTAATATTTTATCTGTATCTATTGACAATATTTTAGCTTCTAATTATAGTCTAACTGAATTAGTAAATGAAAAAGAAGAAATTGTTGAAGAATCAAAGTTTAGGGTTTCTGTTCCAGAGTTGAAGATTAATAAATTCAAAAATATTTTATTATATATTTTAGAGAATTGTGCTGGAAAAC
>JAQICA010000190.1 GCA_027858775.1 Salinivirgaceae bacterium
CTCGCCGCACTTCCGGCAAAGAAACATCCAACGCAAACAGGTACTTAGCACCGAACGGTACAAAATCAACAGCCCCGGCCAACCTGAAAACAAGTTAGGGAAGTTACATCCGACAGTCCGAAACTAAAAGTCAATATTAATCGTTAAATTTGCAGAAGAATTAAACAATGGAAATTATGAACTTAGTTGAAAAAAGAGACTTTATACATAGGCATTTACATCAGGTAGAAGAACCCGTTTTAAATGATATTTACGCAAGAATGATATCGCTTTTCAATGAAGCTTTAATTGAAGAATCAGAAGAGGATATTACGAATGGGAATTTAATTACTCATGAATCATTAAAACAGGAGATATCAAATTGGAAGACTACAAAATAAGTTGGACATCGAGAGCTGTAAAAGACCTTCGGAAAACATATAACTTTCACACAGAACAAATTGGAGAAGATAAAGCTTTTGAAATAATCCAATCCCTGGTAGACAAAGTTGATGTTTTATCAAATAGGAAATTTGTTGAAATTGGCGCTGTAGATGAACAGTTTAGTCATTTAAAAAGGACGTATAAAAAGTTAATCGAACATAATATAAAAATCACTTACAGGACAAGTGACAATAGTAATACTGTCTACATTAACCGAGTTTTTGACACTCGACAGAACCCGAATAAAAATAGGTAAACCCCACCACAAAAATCAGGAAAAGCGGTATTCGTTACCATTCCACGGCACTCGCCGCACTTCCGGCAAAGAAACATCCAACGCAAACAGGTACTTAGCACCGAACCGTACAAAATCAATAGCCTGGACAACTTGAAAAGCAAATTAGAGAAGTTACATCCTTTAAAATGAAACAAAATGAATGGAATAATCGTTTATTTTAATACATTTGTACCACAATGGTACATGCTAAAAATTAATGACATGTTAGTTATAAGTAGTAGAGAATTTAGACAAAATCAAAAGCTTTACTTTGAAAGAGCAGATAAAGGAGAGCAAATTATTGTTCAACGTGGAAAAGATAAAGCTTATGCTTTAACTCCTATAAATGAAGACGACGTTTATTTTAACGCTGAAATGATTAAGAAGATAAAACTCAGCGCAGAACAGGCGAAAAATGGTGAAATGAAAAAAATTACAAGTTCTGAAGAAATAAACGAGTTACTTGGATTATGAGTTATATTCTGAAATTTACCAAAGTAGCCTTAGCAGATATAGAAAAACACAAAAAGGCCGGAGATAAAGCCGTACTTAAAAAGATAGCAAAGCTTCTTAACGAAATTAAAGAAAATCCCTCACAAGGAACCGGACAGATCGAACTGTTAAAATATGGACTTGCTGGGAAATTTTCCCGTAGAATAAACCATAAGCACCGACTTGTCTATTCTATTGAAGAAGAAATAATAACTGTTCATGCATTAAGCCTTTGGGGTCATTACGGAGATAAATAAACCCCTCCGCACGACCTGTCCCGATAGTGCAACGTATCGGGAATCAGGAAAAGCCGTATTCGTCAGCAATCGTTAGACCAATAAAAAAAGTTGACTGTACTGCCGCTCCATTTTTGTGACAATATAAAAGGCATCCGCTATTTTTTTGCTGCATCGACCAAAGGAATCGCAAGCTACCCATGCAATTCGAAAGGCTTATAATTCCAAATCGCCAAAGAACAAAATGCTTTTGTTAACAACTATCAATTTGGGTTATTATCACCCTAAGTAGCCTGTCTACAAAGTCGGAAAAAGATCAACCCTTCACCACAGCCCGGAACAATTTTAGATATCGCTCCCTATTGGCTAAAATAGAATATTTATCGATAATGGTTTGCCGACCGATCTGTCCCACTTTTTTTCGCAATTGGGCATCATCAATAAGATTTTTAAGAATATGCTCCCATTCCGTATCGCTCTCCGCCAAAAAACCATTTTCGCCATGCCGAATAATTTCTTTATTCACTCCCACCGGTGACATTACAGCAGGAATTCCCATCGACATATATTGCAATCCTTTAAACCCGCATTTTCCACGAGCCCACTCATCATCAGGCAAAGGCATAATTCCGATATCAATTTCGCCGAGCCGCTGAATTTCATCGGCTGCGCTCCACCTTACATTTTCAATTTCCAGTTCGTTATCGATAACCGGCTCATCGGCAATAACGCGAACATGCAACTTTTCACCAAACTCAGCCTTTAACCGCTTTAAAACTGGCAATAACAATCGAAAATGTTTTAAGGTGGTACTGCTGCCCGTCCAGCCAATTCGCACACTGTCCAACAATTTAGCTTCATTTACGGCAAAGTGGTAATTAGTATCGATTGTGGTAGGTACAACTACAACATTTTCAGCATATTGCCTTGCATAAGCGGCAAGATACTCATTGCCGGCAATTACCAGCGAAGACAAAGAACAAATATCGCCGGTTTTCGATGGTCGTTTCAGCCATTTTAGCTCTTTGTTTGCTTCAGAAACGTCGTTAAGCCAAATGGCATCATCAAAATCATAAATAATGGGAATACCCTTTCGGTGAATGCGCTTTTCGAAACGAATAGTACCCAGCATAAATGCTTCGCGGTAGATAAACACGGCATCGTATTTTTGAACACTATGCAAATGTCTCATGCGACGAAAATACGACTTCAGCAAAATAAATGCCTTGATCAGGTAATTTCCCGGTTTATAAAAATGGCGGTCGTCCCATTCGGTAAGCAAGTTTGCATAGGTAATATGAAAATTATGCTGTCTCAACCATGGAATAAAATGCTCACAACGAAATCGTTGCCCGGGCGAACGATTGTACCTGTGTGGAACGATATATAAGATTTTTTTCACAGCTTTTGATAAATTATGTGATAACGGTCGATACCATCTGTTAATGAAAAGTACCGCTGAGCAACGCTCCGTAGTTTTTCGGGAGGAGTAGTTTTTCGATTAAAAAAATACTGTAACACTTCACGATACCTGTTATCGTCCAGTTTTTTAACCAACAATTCGGGAAAATAGTTATCAAAAAGCCAATCCACATCGCCCACACCGGCATTGGCCATAACAGGAATACCCATCCCCAGAATTTCGGCCAGTTTGGTTGGCGACGATGCCTGTTTAGAAAAAACAGGTTTAATGAAAAATACAGACAAACTACTCAGCGACAGCAAAGTAGGAACTTCGCTACGAGGAGCACCCCGACAAATAATTCGATCGGCATCAATACCTTGTTTTTGCGCCTCTGCTTGAATATCTTCACGACTATCGCGTGTAATAAAAAGCATACGGGCATTGGGTTTAAATTCAAGAACAACTTTAAAAAAGGCCACCATTTCCGGCAGCATATACCATGAACCAATAGAACCGAGATAACTCAACACAAAGTCGGAATCGTCAATACCTAACTCCTGCTTTAACACCATAACACGAGATACATGAACCTGCTCGGGCGAAAAATGCCTAAAATCGGCACAGCAGGGAATAACCGAAATATTGTCATTCCTCCCCACCATGAAAGGTAATGATTGAATAATGCTTTTCCCGGCGCGTGTAAGGCTAATCACCTCATCGGCCGAAATGAGCAACTCCTTCTCCCTGCGTTTAAAATACCGGTAAATAAAGCGGTAAACCGGATTCGTGCCCGGCCAAATACCCCCTTCAGCACGCTCATCAGCCCAAAAGCCGCGCATATCGAACAGTAATTTAACTCCGAAACGTTGTTTCAAAACCCGCCCGGCCATAGCCGGCAAGTATCCACGACAGTGCACTATATCGAAACCAGTACGCTTATGTTCGGCCACTGACCTACGCACCATTCTACGGTAATCGAGCCAGGCCGACACTACAGGAGGCTTGGAAGTATATTTTTGCGGAAGCCAGGTAATACCACAAGCACGCACATCATCCTCGATGATATGGCGCATCTCCTCATAACGGTCAGGTTTTTCGAAAGTGAGCAAACTAATGGAATGTCCGTGTGCAGCCAGCCCTTTCAGATACGGCAAAACCTGCGATTGCCCCAATGGGTCGGTCATACCGTCATATGATATATAGAGAACACTTTTCACTTTTGTAAATGCGTAGTTTGATCTAAGTACTAAAAAACAGCGCCAAAATACAAAAACAATAGTAGTTTGCCAAAACGAAAAACACCGAGGAAAAAAGCAGCATGGATAGCACCATTCAGGCAATTTTTCTAATTAAAGCCTCACAATTAGACGATTCCTCTCATTT
>JAQICA010000225.1 GCA_027858775.1 Salinivirgaceae bacterium
ATTATATTTTATTAGATATGAAAAAAGTTAAAGAATTTTCAATTGAGTTTATTGAGGATATTAATGAATTCTCAAATGATGAAATGTCAAACATTTTAGGAGGCACATCTAGTAGTGATAGCTGTTGGTGTATCTTTTTTAATAATGGGTGTAATAAAAATACTCCAGAAGAAGAGCCCGATACACAGTGCAATCGTAATTAAACCGTATTGACAAAATAATTCAAAAGACAACAGGACAAGACTTCGGGTTAGCCCTGTTGTCTTATTATCTTAATAAATATTATGAACACCAAAAAAGAGTTATCTCCATATTTATATCTTTTTGAAAGCAATCAATTTGGATATTTGGCCTACAACGGGTTAAATAACTCATTCATGAAATTGAATAAAAATCTTTATATAGTGCTGGAAAAAGCAAAACAGGTAATTAGGAGTCTTGATGAGCTTGATAATGAGACAATGTCTATACTTGAAGAAAAAAAGGTTATTATTACCAGTCAGGAGCTGGAGTTTTATAAGAATCAAAAACGCTTTTTATATACGGCTGACAGGTTTCAGCATTTTCATTTAAATTTAACCATTGCACCAACAACGGCTTGCAACTTTTCATGCCCCTATTGTTTTGAAAAAGGAGTTGATGTAAAAACCATGACTGAAGAAACCATGAAAAAAACGGTAAGCTTTATTATTGATAGAGCAGCAATAACTAATAACCGTGTCAAAATAGAATGGTATGGGGGAGAGCCGTTACTTGCAACTGATGTTATGCTATTTTTTTTCGATGAATTAAATAATGCAGGTATAGAAGCAAATCATTATGGCATAACTACCAATGGGTATTTTTTGGATGAGAAAAATATTGATATTTTAACGAAACTGTGAATAAAAAGCGTACAAATACCACTTGATGGAGCAACTCCTGAATCGCATAACAAACGAAGGTTTATGCCTGATGGTTCAGGAAGTTGGAATGTGATTCTCGATAATATTGATATGTTATTAAAGAAGACAAATGATATAAAGCTTACTATTCGGTGTAACATAGATAAAACAAATAAAAATGACTATCAAGTATTGAAAGAAAAACTGAAAACAAAATGGGGAGAACATAGTAATTATTATATTTATCCTGCTGTTTTACGGGATCATGGTACAGATCATTCGTCACAATGTAATTTCTTCTCAAATCAAGAAGCTTCAGAATTTCTGCTTGAGGAAAGTATTAAAAATAATCAGGTGACTTACTTTTCACTTCATCCACCGGGATGCGTTGCTACACAATTAAATTCCTATTTGATAGGACCCGATGGAGAATTCTATAAATGTTGGAATGACCTTGGGAGAACAGACAAGGTTTTCGGGAGCGTTTTCACTCCTTACAAAATCAATCAAAAGTTTATTTTTGATTACATAATATCTCCTTCCGTTTTCACAGATAAAAATTGTCAAGATTGTGTATTCTTTTTTGTTTGCGAAGGTGGCTGCCAATGGCAACGTTTAAAAGATATGGAGGAAAACAAACCCATAAGTACCTGTGTATTTGCAAAAAATCAATTAACTAAATACTTGGAAGCATACTATTCCCAGAAAATGGCGAAGAAGAAACAAGATTTCTATGATTAATTGTAGTAACCAAGAGTAATACCATGAAAAAATTTGAAATATCAATTATCAAAGAGCCCGATACATTTACTGATAGTGATCTATCAGTAATACTCGGCGGCAAAAAATCAAACGGGTCATATTGCTGGTGTGGGTTTAATAAAGGAAATCAACCTTTAGACTGCGATAAAGAACATCGAAAGCTAAAATTTTTCTATAAAGAAGAAGGGGTCGTTTTTTGTGTTATTAATGTCATATGTGCCGAGGAAGAACAAAAAGAACAAAAAGAATGAAAAAATACAATTTTATAATTATCGAAGAGCCAGAGGTTATAACAGATGATGAAATGTTTTACATAACGGGTGGAAAAAACAACAATTCGGGCAGTTGCTATTGTTTTGTAAACAGTTTGTCAAACAAAGGTTGTGAGGAAGAAAATCGTAAGCTATTTCTTTTTAAAAGAATAAAAAATGAAGGAATATGCCTTTTCTTTAACGGCTGCAAGGAAAAAAGTGATGAGTAAAACGCATTGGTAAGCATGCCTCAGTTTCAATATTTTCATCAACCCGATGCCATGGACTGTGGAGCCGCTTGTCTCCGCATGATTGCCAAATACTACGGCAAAGATTATACGCTTGAAACATTGCGAGATAGTTGCTATACGGCCAAAGACGGCGTTTCTTTGCTTTCAATATCTCGTACAGCCGAAGAATTGGGGCTTAAAACCATTGGTGGGCGCATTTCTTTTCAAAAATTGGTAAACGAGGCACCTCTGCCTTGCCTTTTGCATTGGAATCAAGAGCATTTTGTTGTTTTACATAAGGTTGAGAAAAGTAAAATAGGCAAAAACAAAATTAAGCTCCATATTGCCGACCCCGGCAAAGGCTTGCTAACCTATACCGAAGATGAATTTAAACAAGCTTGGTTAAGCACCCAATCACTTGGCGAAGAAAAAGGTGTTGCATTGCTTTTCGAACCTACCGAAGCATTTTATAACCAACAAGACGAATCCGCTAAAACCGTTACAAGTATTAAATTTATTGCCAAATACTTTTGGCGCTACAGGCGTTTCTTTTTGCAACTTATCTTAAGTTTGCTTTTTGCAAGTGCATTGCAATTAATGTTTCCGTTTTTAACGCAAAACATTGTTGATATAGGTATAAAAGGAAAGAATTTAGATTTCATTTATCTGGTTCTTATCGCTCAAATGATGCTAATTGTAAGCCGGATGGCGGTGAGCCTTATTCGCCGATGGATATTACTGCACATTAGCGTTCGTATAAATTTATCGTTAATATCTGATTTTTTCATAAAGCTGATGAAATTGCCCATGAAGTTTTTCGATACGAAGCTTACCGGCGATATTTTACAGCGGATTTCAGACCATAGCAGAGTCGAAAATTTTCTTACGTCGCGCACACTCGAAACCTTTTTTTCGTTTTTTACGCTAGTGGTGTTTGGCATTGTTTTGTTTATTTATAGCGTTAAAATATTTATAGTATTTGTCATTGGGAGTGTTATATATACGGCGTGGATATTTCTTTTTCTGAAAAAGCGCCGCGTATTAGATTTTAAATTTTTTGAACAAAATGCTAAAAGTCAAAGCTCAACGTATCAGCTTATTAGCGGAATGCAAGAAATAAAACTGCAAAACTATGAAATGCTTAAGCGGTGGGAGTGGGAAGATATTCAGGCCGATTTGTTTAAACTTAATGTGGCATCGCTTCGATTGCAACAGGCGCAGAGTATAGGTACCACCTTTATTGAGGAAAGTAAAAACATAATTATCACTATAGTGGCAGCTACAGCTGTAATTAATGGCGAAATGACCTTAGGAATGATGTTGGCAACGCAATATATTATTGGTCAACTAAGCTTACCTATAAGCCAAATGGTAAATCTTATTCACGATTTTCAAGATACCAAAATAAGCCTTGAGCGTATTAACGAAATTCATCACAAAGAAAACGAAAACACGCATAAACAAAACATTCCGTTTACCGGAACCGACACCATTTATATCAATAATCTAATGTTTCAATACGAGGGACCTGATTCTCCCAAAGTGCTGAATAATATTAATTTAACTATTCCCAAAGGGAAAGTTACAGCCATCGTTGGAGCAAGTGGTAGCGGAAAAACTACTTTAATAAAATTGCTTTTGCAATATTACAATCCAATTGAAGGCGAAATAAAAATAGGCAATCACAATTTGCAGGACATGAACTGTATCGAATGGCGTAAAATGAGCGGTTCGGTTATGCAAGAGGGCTTTATTTTCTCCGAAACCATTGCACAAAATATTGCCATGCAAAATCTTGGCGATATTGATAAAGAACGTTTGCAAAAAGCCGCTGAAACGGCTAATATTCATGAGTTTATAATGAGTATGCCTCTGAAGTACAATACCGTAATTGGTGGCGAAGGTCAAAACTTGAGTCAAGGCCAACAACAGCGTTTGCTAATTGCTCGTGCAGTATATAAAAACCCCGATTTCTTGTTTTTCGACGAAGCTACAAATGCACTCGACGCCAATAACGAAAAAGCAATAGTAGAAAATCTGCAAGCATTTTATAAAGGGAAAACCGTAATTATTGTAGCTCATCGCCTAAGTACCGTAAAAAACTCAGATCAAATAGTGGTACTCGACAAAGGAGAAATAGTGGAAGTAGGTACACACAAAGCATTAGCACAAAGCAAAGGGGCATATTATGAATTAGTAAAGAATCAACTTGAGCTAGGAAATTAATTAATCATTCGTAATTGAATATGGATAGTATAGAACTTCGCAGCGAAAAAGTAAGAAATATAATAGGTAAGATGCCTCCGTTTTTAATTCGGTCTGGTATAAGCATAATTATATTCGTTTTTATTGGTATTATTGGTGGCAGTTATTTTTTTAAATATCCTGTATCTATTTCAAGCAAGGCTTCACTAAATCCAAAAACGAAGACCGCAACCCTCCACATTCTTGAAAAGGAAATAGACAAAATAAAAGTGGGTCAGTCCATACAGTTAACATTTCCTCAAATAGAAGAGCCTGAAATTCTGCTGGCCGCAAAAATCGAGAAAATTAGCGACAGCTTATTCATAGAAAATGACGGGGCGTATAAAAAAGTGCAAGCTTCTTATACAATAGACTCTAAATTATCAATTCAAGCTAACGCACAAGCCATGGTGAAAATAAAAATAGGCGAAAAGCGAGCAATTGAAAAAATAGTGAGTTTTGTAACTAGAGAGTGATGACACGTTGGGCAAGTATTTGTTTTGTTGTTTACTATATACACATAGATTTTGGCTAAAACGTAAAACCATATTCTAACGAAAAGTATATCTTTGCGGTCGGTACTCTTGCCATAATCACTGAAAAATTCAAAGCAACTATGAACACGCTAGAGTCATATTTTCAACCATTTAGAGAGCAAATTATTGGCGTCGATGCCGATTTTACATCGCCGTATGGCAAACAAAAAATTGTGTATGCCGACTGGATTGCCAGCGGTCGTTTATACCGACCAATAGAGGATAGGCTAATTAATTTATTTGGCCCCATGGTGGGTAACACCCATTCAGAATCGAGCGAAACCGGCGTAACCATGACGCATGCTTACTGCTATGCACATAAAATTATCAAGAAACATGTAAATGCCGACGAAAACGATGTAATAATCACAAGTGGTTCGGGAATGACCGGTGTTGTAAATAAGCTTCAGCGCCTGCTGGGGTTAAAAGTGCCGGAGCAACTTCATAATTTCTGCGAACTCTCGGCTAAAAAGGTGAACAACTGCCTGAACGAACTGGGAGAAAACAGACCGGTTGTTTTTCTTACACACATGGAACACCATAGTAACCACACTTCGTGGTTAGAAACCATTGCCGATGTAGTGATTATTGAGCCCGACGAGAACCTCCTGGTAGATCCTAAAGAATTGGAAAAAATTCTGCCTAGGTATGCAAAGCGAAAACTCAAAATCGGTGCTTTCTCTGCCGGCTCAAATGTTACGGGAGTGCGTCCGCCCTACCATAAACTGGCAGCCATTATGCACAAGCACGGAGGGCTCGCTTTCATCGATTTTGCGGCATCAGCACCCTATGATCCAATAAACATGCATCCCGAAAATCCGGAAGAGCGACTAGATGCTGTTCTTTTCTCGCCGCACAAATTTCTGGGTGGCCCCGGATCGAGTGGCGTCATTGTATTCAATAAAGACTTGTGTAAGAACAAAACACCTGACCAACCGGGTGGCGGAACGGTGCTTTGGACAAATCGATGGAATGAATTTCATTATGTGGAGGATATTGAAGCAAGAGAAGATGGTGGTACACCGGCATTTTTGCAGGCCATTAAAGCTGCGTACTGCATTAAGCTAAAGGAACAAATGACATGCGAAAAAATTCATGCACGGGAAAAGGAACTGTTAGCCATTGCCTTCGATGAATTTCCAAAAATTCCAGCACTACATATTTTAGCCGAAAACGAACGCGACCGCTTGGGTGTTATTTCATTCTACGTTGAAAACATGCACCACAACCTAATTGTGAAATTACTAAACGACCGATTTGGGGTTCAGGTCAGAGGTGGGTGTTCATGTGCAGGAACGTACGGCCATTTTCTGTTAAATGTTGATATTGATACTTCACATAAAATAACGGATCAGATAAATGGTGGCGACCTTTCGCAAAAACCGGGTTGGGTAAGGGTTTCTATTCATCCGACAATGACAAATGAAGAATTACATTACGTAACAGACAGCGTGAAAACGGTGGTAGAAAATGCCATTGACTGGGCAAAAGATTACGAATTTTCGCGCGAAACAGGCGAGTTTTACCATAAAACAGCGCCTGTAACGGCAAATAATATTACTGAATGGTTTGAACTATAAAAAAAGGGGATCGCACTGAAGCGATCCCCTTTTTTCATTCTTTTTCTTATTGCTAAAGAGCTCCTTCATACATAAACCCGACAAGCTTTTCGCGTTCCTGGTCGTTCAGTGGATACACTGCACCGCTAGCCTGGTTGGCATTTAATCCGTCGACTATATTTGCACGTTTATCTACATCAATTCCGGCCTGCTGCAAACGAATTGGCGACTCCATACTTTCAAAAAAGTTCTCAAAGTTGCGAATTGTCGACCGTAAATCACCGTCACCCCATAGCGCCTGCCCTAATGATGCTATGCGATTTCCCGCTTTTTCGATCTGAAGTTTCATCCATGCCGGATAGGCAATAGAAAGCGAGGCTCCGTGTGCAATATCGAACTGCAACGAGAGCTCATGCCCAAGCGTATGAACGCCCCAGTCTCCAGTCTTTTTGCCCCAATTCGTCATTCCATTCAATGCCGTAGTTCCGACCCACATAACGTTCGCTCTGTAATCGTAATTCTCAGGTTCTTTAAGTACTAACGGACCAAAATGCATGGCTTCCTGAATCATCGAAATAATAAATTTATCGGTCAGCCGCGATGTGCCTTCACCAAAATATGCTTCCAGCGCATGTGCAATCATGTCGACCACTCCGTATGCAGTGTAGTTTTTCGGAACAGAATACGTAAACTCCGGGTCGGTAAACGAGTGTTTCGGATAAGCCAGCGGGTTTACATACCCTATTTTTTGGCCGGTTTTGTGGTTTTGCAATACTGCAGCTGCATTCATCTCTGTACCGGTAGCTGCAAGTGTTAATATGGTAATAAGTGGTAAAGACTTTTGGGGCAATTGTTTTCGCGTCATTACTTGCCATGAGTCCAGATCTTCCTGAACACACATCGAAATAATTTTTGAAGAATCAATTACACTTCCGCCCCCAAGCGCAATAACCATGTCCACTTTTTCTTTTCGCGCCAGTGCAATTGCAGCTTCCACATCTTCGTACACAGGGTTCGATTTTATGCCTTTATACTCGACAGTTTCAATCCCCGATTTCTCTAACTGTTTTTTTATCTTTGCGTAATAGCCATGTTTCACGGTAGAGCCCTTCCCATACACAAACAGCGCCTTTTTTCCGTACTGAGAAGCTGTTTGCCCCAATTTATCAGTTACTCCACGTCCAAAGTGGAGTTTTACAGGATTATATGCAATAAAATTTTCCATAATTTATGATATTTTAAATTCTACTCCGGCAATATGATCGCGACCTGATCCGGTTACTGAAGCAAAAACATTAATTTCTCCAGCATATTTCAAGTAAGCCAATAGGGCAAAAATAAGTGCCTCTTTATAATCAATTACTTCCCGCTCGGGTAATACAACCTGATGCTGCGTATAATGTTGTATTCGATCCACTAAAAATGTGTTTAATGCTCCTCCTCCGGTAATAAGTAATTGCCCTGAATCTCCATTTTCAATAGCCTTACCCACCTGTTGGCCAATATGTTCAACAAACGTTGCTAATTGGTCTACAACAGACAACTCAGATTGTTCAAGTAATGCTTGTATATTTTGCTCTACCCACTCTCGTCCCAAACTCTTCGGAAACGCGAGACGATAAAAAGGCAGTTCATTTAGTTGTTTCAATAGTTCATCATTTACAATTCCCGATTGGGCGAGCCGACCATCTTCATCGTAGTTTAATCCCTGTAAACGTGCTAATTGATTTAGCACCATGTTGGCCGGGCAAATATCTCCAGCAGTGCGAACACCCCCTTTTTCATAACTAACATTGGCAATGCCACCCAAGTTTAAACAGTGCGAATATGCTGAAAACAACAATTGATCACCAATTGGAACCAACGGCGCCCCTTGTCCTCCTTGAGCAACATCCTGTATTCGAAAATCATTTATTACGTTTAGCCCCGTACGGGCAGCAAAGTGGGCGCCACTTCCTATTTGCAATGTTATGCCTAACCCGGGTTGATGAAAAACAGTGTGCCCATGCGATGCGACAGCGTGAATGTCCGATTTCTCAAGATTATTTTTAGCGATAAAATCACAGACTATATCACCCAGCAACTTCCCGTATTCTACATCAAGTAAGGTAAGGTCGTAGCCCGATTGCAGGTGAGCAGTTTGTAATCGATATTGCCAATCTTCGGTGTAGGGAAGGGTTGCTGCTTGCAGAATGTTCCACTGCAACTTGCCTTTTGTGGTTTCAAAGTGGCAAAGAGCCAGATCAACACCATCGAGCGATGTTCCTGACATAATTCCAAGTATGTTCATTTTTTATTTTTTTACTATTCGAATACCGTGCGATGAAAAAGCAACGTTCGTTGATTGCTATCGTACGAAGATACCGGGAAATCTAAAAACAATCAAACATTATTAAAGGACGGGGCTCATATACGCAACAGCACTCTTGTTTTCGACCGAATTGCTAACGTTTCGATGTGGCATCAGAACGCGAAAACTTCACCCTTTTTACGCTGCGGTTGTGTTTGTTATCTTCAACCACAATTTTCAATATAAACGCCACGGCTTCAGGCATATGTTCATCAAAACTATACTGTAGTAAATCATTTTTTGCATCGTATTCAAAAAGCACCCACTTATCGTTAATAAAGCCGTTATACGATTTTATTCCGGTTTCAGTATCGTTGATTTTTATACGGATTTGTGAATCACTAATCATATCCTTCCCATCATAAATATTTAGAAACGCAATTTCCGGAGCAACCGTATCGGCCATCAAGGCATAAGAGCCAAAGCTTCTTATACGTGTATGAGCCCAGCCGTCGGCAAATCTAATATTCGATGAGGCCGAATAGGTGTAGCCATTATCGGCCACCGATGCCAAATAAATCTTATCTTTCAATGCGTCCGAAATACCGGGTGCTTTCACAGCAATATTGAAATGCTTGTGCAATGGTTCATTGCTTGTATGAAGCGTGTGTATATCGCTAAACATTTGTTCTGTACCGGTTCTTTTCTCGTAGTTGAAGAAAACATCTCGGTAAAGTGCATTTCGGGGAAGCGTTAAAATAACATCGCTACGCTGAAACTGATTGGTTTCTCCCTGACGCAAAATTTGAGCGGCAGCAGGTTGTGGACGATGGCTTTGCGATGCGCGGCCGCGTAATGTGAAATGAAGGGTCGATGTGTTTCCGTACACGTCTTCTGCAATAACCTCAACAGGAACCTCTTCGCCGGGTGCCACGTATAACCGGCCATGGTCTTCTACCGTTTTGTAACCGCTGAATTTATTTCCTTCATCCAAAAAGCAGCGATGAGCTTTAATTCGATCCGTCCGATTCAAATCGTAATCTATATGACTAAGGATGTACCGATTTTCTGCAAAGGACAATTCATCCATGGTTAACTGGTAAATGATCCGGTTATTGGCTTTAACCTTCAAGTCGTAAACGCCACACCGGTTATAGCTGCCATTCAAATAATCATTCACGTGAACTCCGATCCCTATGGTATCAGCCACTTCAATTATATTATACCCTTTAACAGTATAATTATTATTTAAGCGGTTCAATCCAAAAACTTTGCGATTTCCTGCACGTTCAATTTCGCTTGATGCCGATAAAGGATAAAGCAATAATCGATGAAACCGTGGGGCGATATTATCTTTAATATCAAAATTCCAGAACAAAGGGTTTTGCGGCTTTTCGTTGGCCGTTTTCCGAATTTCGAAATGTAAATGCGGCCCCATGCTACCTCCTGAGTTTCCACTCAACCCAATTACATCGCCTTTCGACACTTGAATTAAATTTTCCGATGGAAACAAGTCTACTGCAAATTTCCTTCTTTCGTACTGCACTTCGCGTACATATTGCTCAATTTGAATATTAAACTTATCCAGATGTGCATAAACCGAAGTGTATCCGCTGGGATGTCGAATATACAAAGCATTACCGTAGCCATAAGGCGAAACCTTTATGCGCGACACATAACCTTCATCGATGGAGTAGATGTTAAAACCGCTCTGTGCTTGTGTTTTGATATCGATACCGGTATGGAAATGACTTCCACGTAGTTCGGCAAAATTGCCGCTTAGCAGCATTTCAATGTCAACCGGAGCCATAAAGTCATCGAAACGTTTCACCGGTTTTTGTGCATTTACGGCCAACGAAGCAATAAACAGCTTAGAAACAAGTAACACTATAATTAGTCGTGGAGAAAAATCCATTGGATACGTCATTTGGTTTATTAGAAAACAAAAATACCATCGTTTCTTTTATATGCAAAACCCTTGGTCAAAGTTTCATTTATTTGTTCATTTCGTGAGTTAAAATTTTAGTCATAAAACATGTGAATTAGCTAACTGAAGCTCCGCGGCATACAATGGGTTGTATGACAGTAATTTGTGTGAGCTGGTTTTGTTTTCATGCTTAGCTTTTCGCCAATCACACTTTCAATCCTGCAATATCATATTGCGTTACATGTATGTTTCACATAAGTTGAGTAGTTTGAACGTAGTGGAAAAGCGCTTTACTTAGGTTTAACCCCCGATTTAGAAATTGTCGGTTATCACCGAATAGGTGATGTAAAAATCTTACAATTTCTTTATCGTGAGCGAAAATCGCTCAATTTGGCTTTCATTTATCAAACAGTGAAGCTTCAGTAGGCAAATAGTGATACTCATGGTTGTCGGACATCTCCGAAATTGAGTCACTTAGTCTTATTTAGGCTTTAGCTAGAGCCTGTCCATAAAGTCGAAGCCTCTTTATCTAATTAATTGTTGCGATTAATATTTTTTTTTGGACGACTATCAAACAGATCTTCCTAAGCTGTACCTGCTGACGAAACATGCCAATTTCGTCACTGTATTTTTTCTATATGCAATAGCACAGATATTTAGCCTTAACGTTTTCGCAATATTTCCATATGCTGAATATAAACCTGTGACAAACGAAAGTCCACAAAAAGGTTATTAACCAAGATTAAACATCTATTGATAACCGATCCGTTACAATTTAGTACAACAAAAATGCAACAATTGTGGTTAGAAAGAAGTAAAAATGTAAGAAGCATGGTTTTTTTTCGTATTTTGCGGGGTAGGGACAATAATTAAGGTAATAATTTTGCCGTTTATGTTTCTTATTATAATTTTGTAATGATAAACTCAATTGTAGAATGGCAACTCAAAACGAACAGAACCTTGCTGAGGTAAAAGACAAACTGGAGCAATTGATAAGCTCCTACGAAATGTGTCTGGAGGCCAACGCAATGCTAAGTAGTGAAATAGAAGAAGCCAGACTGAGATTGGAGAAAAAAAATGCTGAATACACGGCATTAATGGAGCGTTTCGAGACATTAAAATTAGCGAAAGCTATTAGTGAAACGACAGAAGGGACTAACGAGGCCCGACTGAAAATAAACGCGATAGTGCGGGAAGTTGATCAATGTATTGCGCTATTAAATCGCTGATATGAGTGAACTAGATGACACATTTACAATACGAGTAAATATTGCAGATCGATACTATCCATTAAAAATAAAACGATCTGATGAGAGTAAGGTACGTAATGCTGCTAAACGAATAAACGATACTGTATTTCAGTACAAAAAAGTTTATTCGGATAAAGATGCACAAGATTTTATGGCAATGGCCGCATTACAATTTGTCACACGACTAACGGAATTTGAAGAAAATCAAAGTGGTGACAAATACCAGGACTTTCTTGAGGAAATGAGTCAACGGATAGACACAGCGCTCGAAAAGCAATAGAGGTTCTTTAAAATATTAAGATTTGCCCGCATTAATCTAATTGACTTTTGAAAATTCAACAGTACTCAACTTTGGTGTTAAGCTGAAAGTGGTAAAGGCAGGCCTCATCCCGCTTGTCGGGATCTTCTTCGGAAGACAGTGGAAGTCTGAGCCACGGTCGCAACGCCATCCATGTAAGAAAATGGATTTTTACTAAAAGCATCTAGTATTAATGCGGGCTTTTTTATGAAAAATAATTAACACAGTATATTCAAATTTTACTATTAAAACGCTATAGATATGGACGTATTAACAATCATTGGATTGGTCATGTCTTTTGTAGGTGGAGTAGGATTGTCATTCTTTTTATGGCAAGTGATGCTCCGAAAGCGAAAGATTAGAACCATAGAAGAAGGGCGCGCCGAAGCAGAGGTGCTTAAAAAAGATAAAATCTTGCAGGCAAAAGAAAAGTTTCTCGAACTGAAAAACGAACACGAGAAATATATCAACGAAAAAAATGCAAAAATAAGCCAGCAAGAGCAAAAGCTAAAACAACGGGA
>JAQICA010000278.1 GCA_027858775.1 Salinivirgaceae bacterium
CCAGCATTATCGAGTTTTTTCAATTTATCCCCGATCATGTTCAGCTAATCCCAATAAATTGGGAAAGCTTCACTATGTCGGGATTTTCAATTTGTAAAAGAATGGAAGGTCGCTTAAAATGGTAAATCTTGCACTTCCGCCAGTTGTCGGACTAAAGTTTTGCTTCGTTTTTCGTCAAGCAAAAATGAAGGGTAGAATTCATCAAAGGTTAATAAACAAAAAGTATATTATGATTATTATAAGCTTCTGTTTAATATTAAAATTTAAGCATTTTGTAGTCCACAATTTTATGAAGTCATGCCTCAAACCGGATCATTTACACCAGTAAAATCAACGGTTTTGAGTTCCGAACCGACCAAAGGAGCTCATGGCTCCTTTGAATATTTTGAGGGTTGCGAATAAAGCCTTGAAAATGGAATTTATTCACTGGACACTCCGACTTTATAGACAGCATCTAACTATCGGACATAAAACGTGTAAAAGGTGCATTGCGGTCGAATAAGAAACGGTAGGTAACATGTGTTTTTGCACGCTCCGAACCCAACATGCGATACATTTGATTCACCGTATTATTATAATCACCCACCCAGCTGCTTTCAAGTTCCTGAATACCCCGCTTACGCATTTGGTCAATCATGCGCAAATAGGCGGCAGCCACAATGCCGGTTTGCTGGTAATCGGGCAACACTCCGGCCACCAACAAGCGCGCACGTGTAATTTTGGTTGTTAATTTTGCAAAAACAAAACGTATTTTTCCTATAAAGTCCAATTTCCCATCGAGCTTACGCAAAATTTGGTTTAAATCGGGGAATGCCACCAGCATACCGATAGGCTTTTGGTCATGATAAATAAACCAAATAAATTCTTCATTAAGCAATGGTTTAACCTCCATCAGCATTTTCTCCATTTCATCGAACTCCAGTGGAATATAGTCATCATGGAAATGCGACCACACACCGTTGTAGATGGTTACAATATCGTCAAGATACTTTGTGTAATTACTGAAACGAAAATGTTCCAACTGATAATCGGGTTTATTTAATAAATGCCGGGCAAAACGTTCCTGCCGCTGCGGTAATGGGCGAGTAAGATTGAGGTGAT
This sequence comes from Salinivirgaceae bacterium, assembly GCA_027858775.1. Lineage (GTDB taxonomy): Bacteria > Bacteroidota > Bacteroidia > Bacteroidales > Salinivirgaceae > Salinivirga. The sequence continues at coordinate 1,102 of JAQICA010000278.1, forward strand.
AACTGTACATTTCGAAATAGTTGCGAAAGCCATACTGCTCGAATAATGCCCGGTAATACGGCTTATTATACGGCATGCCAAAGCCCTGAGGCATAAACCCATCAACTAGCAACCCTTGATGGACGTAATTTTCGCCAAAATTTACCGGGCCATCCATAGCCTCCATGCCTTTTGATTTCAGCCATTGATGAGCCTCATCGAACAAAATTTTGGCGGCTTCAAACTGATCGATACATTCGAAAAAACCAATACCTCCGGCGTACGGCTGCTCTTTAAACGCGCGCCGCTTATCATAAAATGCGGCAATGCGACCAATCAGCTCCCCGTTGTCAGATTTCAGAACCCAACGCACGGCTTCGCCATAATCCAATTTCTTATTGGTCTCCTTTCGGAAAATGCCTTTTATTTCGGCATCGGGCACACATGCCCAGTTTGGGTCGTTACGGTAAATTTTCCGTGGGACATCTAAAAAGCACTGTTCTGTATTTTTGTCAGACACCGTTAGTAACTGCATAAAAATCTGGTTTTAAGCGAATATATCCGTATTCGTTTGAAGTTAAGCGAAAACAAATTTACATTTTGTCGGGGAAAAATACAAAGGCAAAATGCGGAGCATTTTCTCCACAACTGTGCTGCCAACTATTCCGAACGCGCTTTATAATAGGCTGCCTTCTTTTTTTTATCCATTCGGGTGTAGATAGCCGCCAGGTATTGCGCGTATTTTGGCGAAGGCTCAATTTCATAGAGCTTTAAAAAATAATCGCGCGACTTTCGAAAAGTTGGCCAAATTTTATCCCATGCTTTTAACAACTTCTTATACTGACTATTGGTGCGGTTACGCTGATAAGCCTTCATTTCGGTAACATACAAATCATCGGCCTGTTGGTAATATTTTTTGGCAAGCCACTCCAAAGCTGGGACATTATCTGATTCTATATCAAGCATCTGATCAACCAGTTTGTCGCATACTGAATCGTTTCCATCTTTTTCATTTACGGAAAAATACCCACTCAACAAATCGATATCGGTTGCTGCATATTTCTCTATTTGTGGCCAAAGCTTGTACACTCCATCATTGTTTTCGCTCTCCAAGTACGTTTCAAACAAACGAACAGTAATGCTATCATGATATTCTGCTTCCTGATATTTTTGATAGTAAGCTTCCAATACATTTATTTCTAACGATAGATTATCAATGGTACGATAAATTTTGGCCATAGCGGCAAGCATCTCAGGGGAAGAATAGCCCATATCCTCGGCGGCTTCAAAAAATTTCAGTGCCTTATCGCGCTGTTCTAGCTGAAGGGCTGCTATTCCTGCTTTGCAATACACCGTAGTGTCCGATACTTTACCTGAGCTGGCGTATTTTATAATTTGCTCCTGGTAAGCCTGAAGCGCAGCATTGTAATCACCGGCCTGCATGGCGGTGTTCCCCTCTTCTATAAATTTGGTCGATGTACATGCCTGCAGAAGGAGCAGGCCAACAATAATTATAATTAATCGATTAATATTCACCCCGGTAATTTTTTAAATGATTATTTCTCAATGATTTGACAAAAGCAATTGCACTCATGAGGTCCTCCTCGTGCATTCTCTTGCTTCATTCCTGAAGAATGAAACCCACAAAGCTACACATTTTTGTGAAACAGAAAATGATAGTTTCAAAAGGTAGTAATCTAAAAGATAAAGCCCCAAAACCAAACACGCAAAATTACACAGTTGTGATTTTTGTTGCACGAATCAGCAAGTTACTATAAAAAGAATCTACATCTTTTTACCTGATTTCAACCCCAAATGGTGCTGTACAGCACAAAAAACGCATCTATTTCTTAAAAAAATGTTAATTTGGTCTCCGATTAATCAAAAACGGCAGTCCAATGAGGCTTTTTTTGCTCTTCATTTCTCACTTACTAATCGTTCAATTATCGGCTCAATCGGCGGAAAGCTTAGCTATTAAAAAAGTCCAATTGCTTCTTACCAAATCGCGTACGCATTTATACTCCAACAACGACTCATCTGTTCGTTTTGCCCGCATGGCAAAAGTAACATCGGAGAAATTAGACCGTCAACGGTATACAGCATTGGCCAACAAACAAATTGGCCTTTATCATTATATTAAAACCCAGCTCGATTCGGCTCAGTTCTATCTAACATTGGCAAAAAAACAAATAGTGGAGGTTGGCGACTCTGTGGAATTGATGAAAATAGTTGCCAACTTAGGAAATATATACGCGGACAACCAACAAACAGAGGCGGCAATTAATGCATATATGAAAGTTTTCGACTGGTTTACCAGTATTCACGACTCACTCAATACGGCAAAAATAAGTGTAAATATCGGGAACCTCTTCCTGATCAAGGAACGCTATGGCGAGGCACTCTCGCATTTTGCCAAAGCACAAGAATTTTTCAAGCAACTAAAAATGACCAACGAAATAGCCGTAATCAACTTGAATACGGGTTACATATATAATGAGTTGGGTAAACTCGATTCTGCCTTTATATTTACACGGAAAGCCTATGCCTACTACAGTGTAAATCATAGCGACTTTTTTACAGCTGCATGTGAAGGTAATTTGTCCGAAATATACAGCAAAAAAGAACAATACGATTCGGCTTTACACTACATCAACATTGCACTCAAAAAACTGCAAACAAGCAACGTAGCACACCTCGAGGCAAAGATGCGCTTGCAAAAATCAAATATTCTTAGTCGCATTGGAAACCAATCGTTAGCACTGAAAGAATTGCTGGCTGCACATAAAATAGCATACGCAAACAACTACTCTAAAACCCTTGGGAAAACGTACAAAAGGCTGTACGAAGCTTATAAAGAAAAAGGTGAGCTTACTGAAGCTATGCGCTACCTGGAAAAATATACTGCTTTTCAGGATAGTCTATTCAAGCGAAAATTGGAATCGAGAGAAGATCAGCTACTCGCAGAATTGAGTCTCGAAAAACGCGATAAAGAAATAGAATTACTGCGAATGAAAGACCACTTAAAGGCCATCATGATTAAGAAACAAGAAATCGTAATTCTCCTCTTTGCCATAATGGCTTTACTTGCCGGAGTGGTAGCATTTGTGCTATTGTACCGCAATCGCATAAAAAACAAACTTAACAAACTGCTGACAGAGAAAAATGAGGAAATTCAGGCGCAAAGCGAGGAAATAAATGCCCAAAATGATCGCCTGAAAGCCCAGAAAAAAGAGATTACTGACAGTATTGGCTATGCGCGATTTATTCAACACGTTATTTTTAGTCCGCAACCCACAGATGGATTGCAATATTTTCGGTTTAACCAGCCCAAAGACATTGTGAGTGGAGATTTTTTCTGGCAGCAACAAACTGCGGAGCATTTTTACCTGGCTGTGGCCGATTGTACCGGGCATGGAGTAGCCGGTGCATTTATGAGTGTGCTCGGATTTACATTCCTTAACCAAACGCTTGAAGAAACAGGAGGCGCACAGCCAAATGTTATGCTGGAATTGCTTCGAACAAAAATTAAACACGCACTGAAACATACCGAAAAAAGCGGTTCAAACAAAGATGGCCTCGACGTAGCACTGATACGCATCCACAAACAAACCTTCCAGCTGGAATTTTCAGGTGCTTACCGCCCATGCTGGATATACGAAAAGTCGGGTTTTACAGAAATTAAAGGAGACCGGCAGCCCATTGGTTATTACCCAAAAGAGAAACCATTTAAGCTACACACACATGACCTTGGGTCGGAGTCAACGGTTTATTTATTCACCGACGGCTATTCCGATCAAACCAACGGTATAACAGGAAAAAAACTTAAGTTAGTGGGCGTTCAGAACTTGCTAAACACCATTGTTAAGGAACAATTTCATATGCAGGAACAAAAAATCCGCAGTCATTTTACCTCTTACAAAGGTAATGCTCTCCAAATTGACGACATCCTTATTGCTGGTATCAAGGTTTAGCATGAGGTCGCTATTACAAAAGTTGGAAAACTAACTATCGAATCTCCGCAAGAAAACTCCATTTTTTTGTTACCCTTGCCTTCAAAATGGTCATTTACACAAGTAAAATCTCGTTTTTCAGGCTTCGCAAGTCGCAAAAAAGAAGCTTTTTTATCGGAGACATCACTTTTTTTGCTGGCACGATATAGTTATTTGTTTTTGTACACAAATTGAAAGTTGGTTTTCTAAACTTTTCACAAAAATAGTGTTAGAAATAATTAATTAGTGCAGCCCCTCAAATCAAAGGTTATTAAACCCTTTTAGTTGTCCCATGCGGGCAAGCCTGGATCAAGCTGGCTGGCCAGCGTTGGCGTGAATGTTATACTCGAATTAATCAATAAAATAATGATATAAGCACAATTGGCTACAATGAGAGTTAAGCCCGATATAGAAAATATTACAATTGTCTCAACAATTGTTTTGTATTTTAACAATCGGGGTTCAATGAATATAAATAACCTAAAAGAGGCTTGTCCAGCTTTTATATGTCATTTAATTTGTTGAACAGAGCAGGGAACAGCAAGGCCCTCATGAGCCAAAAGGCGAATAACCGTAATTTGATCTTGACTATTTCGTATCTTTTTTGTTTCAGAAAAAAGATTAGTGAAAAAGAGTCAACAACGTTTTCAACTGATCCCATAAGATCAGTCGAAATACAATTGGTGTTTAATTTTGCAATTCAAAATCAGTTTGTTAAATTTAGTACCTTGTAAAAATGCAGAATAACCGCTCCGGCGCAGCACTATTCCGGCAACAGAACACGGTTTATCAAGCTCAAAACAAGAAACCGAAAACAGCATTTTTAATCATTTAATGTAACAATTACACATATGGAAGATCAATTCGATTCCGTTGCCAATTACGAAGCAACACGCTCGAAAATCGGCTACGAACCCAGAAAAATCGCAACCCAGGAAACTTACAACCGCATTGGGTTTATGTCTGGTCTGGAAGTTCATCAACAATTAAAAACACGGTATAAACTATTTTGCCGCTGCCCGGCCGGTATATTCCACCGCAACGACCAATTCAATGCCGAACTCATACGCCACATGCGCCCCACACTCAGCGAACTGGGCGAATACGACGGCACTGCCCTCATGGAATTTAAAACCCGCAAAAATATCTTTTACCGCATCAATAACGAAAATGCTTGTACGTACGAAATAGATGATACACCGCCATTTCTGCTCGATAAAAAATCATTGGAAATAGCCCTGGAAATTTCGCTACTATCGAAACTCAATATCGTAGGCGAAGTGCACATTACCCGAAAGCAATATCTCGACGGCAGTATCCCCACCGGCTTTCAGCGCACGGCTATTTTAGGCGTTGAGGGACATATAGAACTAAAAAACAAAACCATACGACTTATTCAGCTGAGTATTGAAGAAGACTCATGCAGAGAAATTTCCGACATTGGTCACAACCGCGTATTCAAAACCGATAGATTGGGGATGCCTCTCATAGAGACGGTTACGTACCCTGAAATGACCAACCCCGACGAAGTAATGGAGGCCTGTGACTACATTCGGTTCCTTAACCGAAGCACCGGAAAAGTGCTCACCGGGCCGGGAGCAGGCCGTCAGGATGTAAACGTAAGTTGCAAGGGCGGCACGCGTGTAGAAATAAAAGGTGTTGCCCACACAAAATGGATTCCCGAACTTACGCACAATGAAGCTTTCAGACAATGGGCACTGCTGGAAATTAAAGAAGAGTTAGAAAGAAGAAACATCAAAGGGGAAAATTGGAAAATTAATCACACACCATTAAACATAGACAAAACAACATTTCCGGAACCATTTAAACAAAAATATGCCGCAGCAGGCGAAAAATTTATCGCCGTTGCACTACCCGGATTTAAGGGCTTGTTATCGCACTTTACCCAACCAGAAAAAATATTTGCCAACGAATTGGCCGAACGCTTAAAAGTAATTGCCTGTCTGGAGCACCCGAATATGTTTCACACAGAGGAGTTAACTCCCACATTTGATTCCGCCTTTTGGGAAGAAATACGCAACAGTCTCAATGCTAAGAAAGATGATGCGCTACTTATTTTCCGAGCTCCTGAAGACGATGTAACAACGGCACTGGAAGTGATTCAGGAACGCTGTGAAATGGCATTTGATGGAGTGCCCAAAGAAACACGCAAATCATTTGAAAATGGGACTACTATTTTTGAACGGGTACTACCTGGTGCCGATCGCATGTACCCCGATACCGATTCGGCTCCCATCCCTTTAACAAACGATTATATCGAAGGGTTAAAGCAAAACATGCCTAACGATATTGTAGAACGCTACGAGCAAATGCAGGAATGGAATATTCCGGAAGACACTTACACCTACATTCTAAGCAAAAACCTCTATCCAATTATCCATAAAATCATTACGGAGCTTAAATACGCCCCTTTGTTTACCGGCGTATTTTTCGGTCAGCACCTCAAATTTATTGAGGGTCAATACAAAAAAGGACAAAATTTCAGCTACGAAATAGTTTACGGATTATTCAAATTTGCACAGGAGCATAAACTGAAAAGCAACATTTTGTACCCCATGCTTTCAATTATTTACGAACAACCCCAAATGGAATTTGATTCGGTACTTACTGATGTTCGATATAAACCCCACTCAAAAGAAGAAATATTGGCACCTGTAGATTTTTTGCGCGAAAAATACCGCGAAATAGGTCGTGTGCAAACCGAGCAGGCCGAAAACAACTGGATAATGGGCGAATTGCGCCACCGCGCCATGGGCAATATGGAGTATAAAACGCTAATGAACGAACTTAAAAAAAGGTAAAAATGGACAAAGATATATTTCAGGGATACACAGGCAGGGCGCTGACCATGCTGCAAAAATATCACGTAAGAGTGTGGGGGAAAGCCGTAATGGAAACCACACGAGGCCATTTCGAAGGCACGGTATTGCCACGCGCCGAACATCAGGACGATACACACATTGTAATGAAAATTGCTACGGGATACAACATCGGTATCGACATCGAGACGATTACCGATATGAAAGAGGTGGGCTACAGTAAAGCCAATTACGCCATCCCCGAAAAGGAGTTTCCATACACTAAAGGGCTACCGAGCGTAAAACTATTTGGAACCGGCGGCACAATTGCTTCCCGACTCGACTACCGCACAGGTGCAGTTATTCCAGCATTTTCGCCTGGCGAACTATACGGCGCAGTGCCGGAACTGGCCGATATTTGCAATCTGGAAACAGAAAAGGTATTTGCAGTATTTAGCGAAAACATGGGGCCAACACAATACATTGCATTGGCAAAAGCCATAGGCAAAGAAATTGAAAAAGGTACAGAGGGGATTGTTATTGGGCACGGAACCGATACCCTCCAGCATACAGCGGCGGCGCTTACATTCATGGTGCAAAATCCGCCTGTTCCAATAGTTTTAGTAGGCTCGCAACGCTCATCGGACCGGCCTAGCTCCGATGCTGCCTTAAACCTAATGCATGCTATGTATGCCGCCGGCCATGGAGATATTGCAGAGGTTATGGTTTCGATGTTTGGACCAACTTCCGACGATTACGGACTATTACACAAAGGAACCCGGGTGCGCAAAATGCACTCATCATACCGTTCCACTTTCCGCACAATTGGCGATACACCTCTGGCTATGGTCAGACGAACGGGTATCGAACACATTCATAAAAACTATAAACCCCGAAGAAAGGACACTAACGTAAAAATCTTTCCCTACTTCAGCGATCAGGTAACCATGATATACTACTATCCGGGCATGAAACCCGAGATAATTGATCTGCTCGTAGATCAGGGTTACAAAGGCATCGTATTCGTGGGTACCGGGCTCGGCCACGTAAACAGAGAATTGTACCCGGCCATTGAACGGGCAAACGAAAAAGGAGTGCACATGTACATGACACTCCAAACCATTTGGGGATACGTGCACATGTTTGTATACGATACCGGTCGCGATATGATGGCACGTGGAATTGTACCCACAGGAAATATGTTGCCGGAAGTTGCATTTATTAAACTGGGCTGGGCACTGGGCCAAACCAACGACAAAGAGGAGGTGAAAAAGCTTATGCTGACATCGATTAATGATGAAATAACCGAGCGAGAACCCTACAACGGCTATCTGGTATACCAGGGAGGCGTGCCCGAAGTGGAAGAATTTGTACAAAAAACCCGGAAATAGTTCATATGTTTTGAAACAATCGATGCAGTGAGCACTATTACCACCAAGTTTCTATATTCGAAGTTTAATAATTATACAAAATAATTAAAACACACATTATGAGTTCAATAAAAGGAACACGCACAGAGCAAAATCTATTAAAATCGTTTGCCGGAGAGTCGCAAGCCAAGAACAGATATGAATTTTTTGCGAAAGTAGCTAAAAAAGAAGGCTATGAGCAAATTGCAGAATTTTTTACCGAAACAGCTTTACAGGAACAGCAACATGCCAAAACTTTCTTCAAATTATTAGAAGGTGGAACGGTAGAAATTACGGCCTCCTACCCGGCCGGTGTAATTAGTACAACAGCTGAAAACCTGAAAGCTGCTGCCGAGGGCGAAAACGAAGAATGGTATGAACTATATCCGGAATTTGCAAAAATTGCAGAAGAGGAAGGCTTTAAGAAAATAGCTACAACCTTTAAACTCATTGCAAAAATTGAAGCAGATCATGAAGCAAGATACCGCAAGCTACTTGAGAATATTGAAAACGAAAAGGTTTTTGAACGCGAAGAAAAAGTAAGATGGGTTTGCCGCAAATGCGGACATGTACACGAAAGCAAAAAAGCGCTAAGGAATTGTCCGGTTTGTGATCATCCGCAAGCTTACTTTGAATTAGAAAAAACAAATTATTAAGCGGAAGACGTATTCATTTAGGGACTGTTTAAAAAGGGTTGGAAACATGCTTTTTATGCAGTCCTTTTTTTATGCGAATCGTTTTTATTTTCCTCCGCATTTTACGAATACAAAAAGTATAAACCCCTATTTATCATCAATTGGGTTTAAGAAAACTCCAATAACTGTGCTATATTTGAAAAAAACACAAAATGAAACATCCAAAAGCCGCACCTGTTAAGCCTAAAAACCGGATAGAACAAATTGATGTACTCCGGGGATTTGCTTTATTTGGCGTTTTGTTAGTTAATCTCTTTGGCTACAATGCCTCTTTTTTCGATTTTAGCGGCTTCTACAGTCAATTCAAAGACCCCTTGAACAGCACCGTATACAATCTAGTGGTTAACTACGGTTCTGACAAATTCATTGGTTTATTTTCACTGCTTTTCGGAATTGGGTTCTCTATAATGTATACAAAATATGCTCATCAGGAATCGCGGTTTGTACAACTCTATTTCCGGCGCTTAATCATCTTAATGGGTTTCGGCATTATTCATATAGTACTTTTCTGGGCTGGCGATATTCTATTGTCATACTCTATTTTGGGTTTAGTACTACTTTTAATGAGAAAGTTAAACACCCGCTTACTCCTAATATTGAGCACTCTGTTTTATTTCCTTCCCATTTTTTACATTTCACTAAATGTTATGCTCCCATGGTTACCCAATGCATTAAGTTCCACAAGCGAACTAAGTGCAGAGGCTATCAAAGAAACCTATTCTGCCGGATCATTTATTGAAATTTTCAAGCTTCGAATGCAAGAGTATTACGCATTTCGATATATTAATGTTTTCTATTACGCACCAAAAATACTTGCCTTGTTCATAGCAGGGTATGTATTTCACCGGAAGAATCTTTTTGAGAAAATAAACCACTCGAGAATACACTATTTTATTTTCGGAATGCTCTCATTATTCATTGGCATTTTGCTGAATACGTACACATTAAATATTGTCGACAGTATTGCCGATGCCAACAGTAATGCCTACTACACAGCTTTGTACATGGGCGTGTTCGAAGTTACCAATGTTTTTCTAATTGCGAGTTACCTGCTACTTGTACTCACCATATCGACAACCTCTGTTTTTCGAAAAATACTTAAACCACTGAAAAATATAGGGCGCATGTCGCTAACAAACTATCTTACCTACTCCGTACTATTTACGACAATAATGTACTCCTACGGCTTTGGCCTTTTTGGAAGTTTAAACCCGGTGGAATTGGTGTTAGTGTCAGTTTTATTTTTCACGTTCCAAATAATTTATTGCACAATTTTGTTAAAGTATCATCAATACGGACCATTAGAATGGGTTTGGCGAAAACTGATGTACAGAAACCTATAAATAGCCTTAGTTATTTTATAAATTTGTCAGCGAAGAACTAAATATATGTAAGATAACTCAATGAACTGCGGTATTTTTATTTTGAAAACAGATATTCACAGGAATCGGGACGCCTTGATTTTCAAAATGAACAAGCTCCCTATTTTCAAACACAGGCTTGTTCTTGAAGTTTTATTACAGTCACAAGCAAAAAACACGTTTCATTAGATGCACTAAATACACATAGCATATTCGTACTTAGCAAAAGTTACTAAACGATTTAATCAAAAAAACCGCATGAACTATTTCTCAATTTGGGATGTATTTTTCGTACCGTTACTAGTTATTTTAGCATGGGTTATTGCTATCAAAATTGAGCACAAGCATGTGAACAATAGCGCCTACCGGTATTACCACTGGGGGCTTCTTTATAAAATTGCCGGAGCTCTTGCTCTATGTGGAATTTACATTTTCTATTATGGGGGTGGCGATACTACCGGATATTTTAATAGTGCCATGGCTATGCGTAACTTGTTTTTTCAAGATACAGGAACATACCTGAGTATTCTTAGCAATAATTTATCACCCGAAAACTTAAGCGTATTTAACAATTCTACGGGTTACCCGGGTTACTACAGCGATCCAAATTCCTTTACCGTTGTACGTTTTACATCTGTAGTTCTTCTTTTTACAACGGGTAGCTTCTTGCAAGCATCAATTCTTACGGCCATTATTACCTACAGTGGAATTTGGAAACTCTATTTGATGTTTAACGAGCTTTACCCAAAAAACGAAAAGTATTTTGCTATAGCCGTACTGTTTATTCCTTCTGTAGCTTTCTGGGGCTCGGGTATACTTAAAGATTCCTACACCATGGCAGCCACAGGTTGGCTCGTCTACGCATTTTACAAAATATTTTTTAAAAGGGAACGCCCGATTTTTCATTTGCTGGCCATCGTAATAAGTGGCTATGTACTAATCTCTATTAAGGCCTACATACTTTTTGCCTTAGTGGGCGGAATACTGGTGTGGATGCTATTTCATTTTATGAGTCGCCTGAAAAGTGTCTTTTTCCGTATTCTGATTCTCCCGCTCCTGGCGGTCATGTTTTTCGGTCTGGGGCAGTACATCATATTCTCACTGGGTAGTTACGTTGGCTCCTACTACTCATCGATGGATGCCCTACTGGAAAAAGCTATTGTAACACAAGACGATTTAACACGCGACTATTACGGCACAAACAGTTTCGATATTGGTGAACTGGATCCATCATTGGGCAGCATTTTTTCAAAAGCGCCAAAAGCCATAATAGCCGGACTGTATCGCCCTTTCATTTTTGAAGCAAACAACTCTGTTATGTTCATTTCAGGTATCGAAAACTCGTTTCTGTTTTTCTTGTTACTTTGGGTAATTTTCAAAGTTGGTTTCGCTCGCACCATCTCCATTATGTTTGATCGGCCTGTTATACTATTCTGCATGGCCTACAGTGTTCTTTTTGCCTTTTCGGTAGGCCTCACCACAGCCAACTTCGGTGCTTTGGTGCGCTACAAAATTCCATTATTGCCCTTTTATGTAGCTGCGCTATACATAATTTACCACATCGGCATGGAGAAAAAACAAGAAAACTTAACCGACACAAGTTTAGAATGATTATAAATTTTCTTTCTGTTTTGATCAGCAACCAACCGATTAGCGACTTATTAAACGAAAGCAAAACAAGTTGTAAATCAAAAATATATAGTTGCAAAACACCTCCCAATTCTGGTTGAATAAGCTGAAAAAGAATTGTAAATTGCCATAGCAGCCGAAAAATATTTAAACATATTTCGCTTTAAAAACATTATAGAGTGAGACTTTAATTTATTTGATGAAAAATGGACAACCTCAAACTCACCTGAAACGTAGCAAACCTTTCCACCTATGAACAAGCACCAAAATATATTTAAGCGCATATATCTGTTCTACTACAACGGATTTAGAGACATGCCAAAATACGGGATACAACTCTGGATACTTATTTTGTTAAAGTTATTCATTATGTTTGGCATATTAAAAGTGTTCTTTTTTCCCGATATTTTAGAAACGCAGTTTGAAACAGAAGAAGAAAAAAGCAAATACATCATTGAGCAACTAACCAAACCTAACCAATAAGTTATGATTGAAAATGTAGACATTTCGTTGGTAGATTGGTCCCGGGCACAGTTCGCCCTAACTGCTATGTATCATTGGATGTTTGTGCCCTTAACGTTGGGCCTTGCATTTATAATGGCCATAATGGAGACCATCTACGTAAAAACGGGCAATCCGGAATGGAAAACCATTACAAAATTCTGGATGACGCTATTCGGTATCAACTTTGCCATTGGTGTGGCAACCGGATTAATTCTGGAGTTTGAGTTCGGCACAAACTGGTCGAATTACTCCTGGTTTGTGGGCGATATTTTCGGGGCACCGCTAGCCATCGAAGGTATTATGGCATTCTTTTTAGAGTCCACATTTATTGCTGTAATGTTTTTTGGATGGAACAAAATCAGCAAAAAATTTCACCTTGTATCCACATGGCTGGTGGCATTTGGAGCCAATCTTTCGGCCTTATGGATTTTAGTGGCCAATGGTTGGATGCAATTCCCTACAGGCATGAAGTTTAACCCCGAAACAGCACGAAACGAAATGGAAAACTTCTGGGAGGTATTTCTCTCTCCGGTAGCCATTAACAAGTTTCTGCACACCATTTCTTCGGGCTATGTATTAGGTTCTATTTTCGTACTGGGAATCAGCGCTTGGTTTTTAATTCGCGGACGCCATAAATTACTGGCAAAGCGAAGCATTATAGTTGCATCGGTTTTCGGACTAATTACGAGCCTGTTTTTAGTAATGACTGGCGATGGAAGTGCCTATGAGGTAGCACAGAAGCAACCCATGAAACTAGCCGCTATGGAAGGGCTGTACGAGGGGCAGGAAGGCGCCGGACTGGTTGCGGTTGGAGCTCTTACTCCAGGCAAAGAATACAACGACAACAAAGATGCTTTCCTGTTTAAAGTTGAAATACCAAAAATGCTGTCGCTACTCAGCTATAGAGATGCCGACGCATTTGTACCCGGGGTAAAAGATATTGTTGAAGGCTACGATTACACCAACAAAAATGGTGTGACGACCAATGACATTTCAGCCGAAGAAAAAATTAAAAAGGGGAAAATTGCCATTAATGCGCTTGCAAATTTTCGTAAAGCCAAAGAAGCAGGCAACGAAGCCAAAGCAAAGGAGTATCGCATTACATTAGAAGAAAACTTTCAATATTTTGGCTACGGTTACCTGAACGATCCGGCAAGTATTATTCCCAACGTGCCGCTAACATTCTACAGTTTCCACATTATGGTAGCGTTGGGCTTTCTGTTTATTGCACTTTTTGCAGTTGCACTGGTTTTTATCTACAAAAACAACCTGGAGAAGCAAAAGTGGTTCTTATGGACGGCACTATTTAGCATTCCGCTGGCCTACATTGCATCGCAATCGGGCTGGATTGTAGCTGAAGAGGGACGCCAACCCTGGGTTATACAAGATATACTGCCAACTGTGGCTGCTGTGTCGCAAATTGATGCCAGTTCGGTACAAATTACCTTCTGGTTGTTTGCCGCTATCTTTACAGCGCTGCTAATTGCTGAGATAAAAATTCTTATTCGTCAAATTAAAATTGGTCCAAAAGACCAGGAAGGGGGAAAATAGCCATGTTCGAATCCTATGAATTTCTACAACACTACTGGTGGTTTATAATATCACTATTGGGCGCAGTACTGGTATTTCTACTGTTCGTGCAAGGTGGACAAACCCTTATTTATTCTATTGGAAAAACCGATAATGAACGCACAATGCTGGTGAACACCCTGGGACGTAAATGGGAGTTTACTTTTACGACGCTAGTTACCTTTGGTGGTGCGTTTTTTGCCTCTTTCCCACTTTTTTATTCTACTAGTTTTGGTGGAGCCTATTGGGTATGGATGGCCATTTTGTTCGCTTTTATTATTCAGGCCATTTCATACGAATACCGCACAAAACCCGACAACTTTCTGGGAAAACGCACTTTTGAAGCCTTTCTGTTCATCAATGGAGCATTGGGAACCTTTTTGCTGGGAACAGCGGTAGCCACTTTTTTTACAGGTTCCGACTTTTTAGTAGACAAAAACAACATTACACTTATTACAGGCGATGTATCGCCCGTTATTAGTCGCTGGACTGGCCCTGCACACGGCCTCGAAGCCGTGCTCAATTTTCACAATGTATCGTTAGGCTTAGCGGTGTTCTTTTTATCCCGAGTACTGGGACTTCTCTATTTCGAGAATACCATTGATCAGCCCGAAATTGCAAAGCGCATTAAGAAGCAATTGTTGTACAACGCTATCCCGTTTGTGGCATTTTTCTTAACATTTGTAATTTGGTTGCTCCTTCGCGACGGGTTTGCCGTAAATCCGGAAACGGGTGAAGTGTACATGGAAGCATACAAGTACTTTTTTAATTTAATTGAAATGCCGATTGTAGGGATTATGTTCCTCCTCGGGGTTGTTTTGGTGCTATTTGGAATAGGACGGAGCCTGTTTTCCGATACCTGCGATAAAGCCATTTGGCCGGCAGGTGCTGGAACCGTGCTAACCGTATTGTCTCTGTTTCTGATAGCAGGGTACAACAATACGGCGTTTTATCCATCGACAAACCTTTCGAGCTCGCTAACCATTTTCAATAGCTCATCGAGCCCGTATACATTGAAAGTAATGAGTTATGTTTCGATCCTGGTTCCATTTGTTGCTGCATATATTGTTTATGCATGGCGCTCGGTAAACAACAAAAAGATTGATCAGGACGAGATGGACAATGAATCACACGTTTATTAAAAAAGGAGTATTATGATTACACAAATTTTATGGCTATTATCGTGGCCCGTACTGATTATCGTTTCATACTATGCGATAGTTTGGGCACTAAAGAAGTTTGATAATAAACTTACAGACTAAACATAAAAAAAAGAGAGACTCAAAAATTGAGTCTCTCTTTTTTTATAAGGTCAATATTCATTTGACCATAAAAACTGAATGCCTGTAATTAAGATACTTCTTTCTCGTAATCGGTAGCCGACATCAAGTCGTTCAGTTCTTTCTGGTCACTCATTTTAATTTTAATCATCCATCCTTTTTCGTAAGGATCTTCGTTTACTGTCTCCGGAGCGTCTTCAAGGTTAGGATTTACTTCTGAAACCTCACCCGAAACAGGCATATACATGTCTGAAACAGTTTTTACAGCTTCAATAGTTCCGTATACATCGCCTTTGTTTAATTCTTCGCCTTCTGTTTCGATTTCAACAAAAACAACGTCGCCCAATTGTTGTTGAGCAAATTCAGTAACACCAACAGTGGCTATATCTCCGTCAACTTTAACCCATTCATGGTCTTTTGTGTACTTGAGATTTTCAGGAATATTCATGATAATTATCTTTATAGGTTTGTGACAAAATTAATATAAATTTCAGCGTAAAAGGTTTTTCTTCTGTGTTTTTAGACATGTGATTTATGAATTTTTCAGTTCCCCTACTTTATTCATAAGTTGAGTAATTTCTTTATCGAGTTTTACCTTATTGGTGATGTCAATGGTAATATTAAGTACGCGATCTACCCGATCGTCTTCCACAATTGGAATGTAAGTTTCGTTCAGGTAAATAGTTTCGCCACGTTTAACAATTTCGTGAATACGTTTTTTGGTTACTCCTCCGGCTACCTCCTGCCAAAATTTGAGGAAGTTTCTGCGCGAAGAGTTGTCTTGGGTTACAAAAGCATCTTGAAATTTACCCACCATATGTTCCGGTGCATGACCATAGGCATTGGCCAGCAATTTGTTAATGCGAATTATTCGGCCTTCCAGATCGTATTCGGCCATCATGGTTATTTTCCGTAACGAATCGCGAATAGCAGACAATTCATTTTCACGTTTTTTGGCCTCTTCCTGTGTTGCTTCCATCTCTTCCAAATTCTGACGCATTTCTTCTTCCTGCTGAGAAAGCACATCTTTCAGGTCTTCCGATTGTTTGAGCAATTGTGCCGTCCTGATGTTGGTTTTTACGCTCGAAACAGTAGAAGCAATAATAACTGCTACGTTCTCGGCAAATTCGATATGATGGGGTTCAAAGGGCTTTTCGGCCATTAATTCCATAACTCCGAATGGAACATCATTCATTAGCATGGGCACAATCAATAATTGATTGGGTACCGGATCGTTTGTATTACCTGTAGTAATAGTAGCAAAGCGTTCCGGAGTATCTTTCAAATAAATCGTTTTTTTCTCGCTGATGGATCGGCCTACAACCTCTTCGCCTTCGTACACTTTTTTGTCGTAAAGCTTTTGACTTCCATAAGCATACAGAGCCTTTAACTCGTAATATACCTTGTTTTCCTCTTCCTCTTTTATGAAAATTGCAGACTGTGGTATTTGCATATACTCACACAGATTTTTGGCAATATTAAGGGAGAACCTGGCCATATCATCATTGTCCTCTCGCATTATTTCGCCAAAGCGTGCTAAACCTTGTGTAACCCACGATTGTTTTTCGTCTTCTTCGCGCTTGCGGCGTTCAAATTTTCGCGCTTTCTTCAGGCTCTCACGCATATCAACCAGGGATCGACCCAAATGGTCGTTTTTACCCAAAAGTTGATGCTCTGAGTCGAGGTTTCCTTCGCCAATTTCTTTGGCAAACTCAGCAGTGCGATTTAGCCCGTCAATAAGTCGGTTAACACTATTAGCCATATCGCTGATTTCATCATTCCGATTCGCTTTTATTCGAAGCTTTTGATCGATATTTCCAAGAGCAATTTGCTGAACAACCTTGGTTATTTCTACCACCGGACGAGATATTGAACGAGATATTAAATAAATAAAAACCGTAAATATAAGTAATGCCACCAATCCGGTAACTACGCTCAGGGTAAAGCTTTTATTCGCCACTTCGTTCAATTCCGAAACCGGCACAGCTATACCGAATATCCATTTCTCCAGAGCATCTCCCACCACTACCTGATTCATTGTAAAGTAACTATTCTCACCAGTAAGCGGGTCGATATCAGTAAAGCTCATTTGCCCTTTCCAACGTAACTCCTCAATAATCTCTTCTTTGGTTTTCGCCTGATAAGTTAGTGTGTCGAATTTTTTTCCAACCAAACCTGAATTCTGGTGAGCAACGATAGTTCCGTTAGATGCAATTAAGAATGCATAGCTGTTTTCGAAAGGTTTAATTTTTTCAGAAAATTCTTGTAGGTTTGCTAATGAAGCATCTGTTCCAACAACCCCAAGAAAATCACCATCTTCCATAAGAGGAACAATCATGTTTGTCTGTAAAATTTCGGTGCCCTTTTCCTGCTCATAACTATAGTAGTAGGGTTCCAGCAAGGTCTGCCTGTGTGTTTCTTTTGGAATGGTATAGTAATTTCCTTGGTAAAGAGGGCCGGTACTAAGACTTTCCAACTCTATTCCGGCATTGGTTCTATAGTAAGTTGGAGAAAAATTCCCCTCATAAGTATTTCCTAAAACATTAATGTATATACTATCAAGTTCGTCGATAGAATAGGGTTCCCAAATTGTCCAAACGGCCAAAAAATCTTCATTCTTTGCAAGCACACTTTTCACCGCTCTTTGTAGATCGCTTCGTCTTGAGCTATCATTTATTGCTCCATAGGATAAGAGGATATTACTCAATCCTTTAGAAGTATTCATAAATTTCTGTAGGTAGCCCTGAATAATGGTGGAATTATGAGCTGAAGCCATATCGGCGTACTCAGTACTATTTTCATAGGCCTTTCCCTTAATGTTCAGGCTAATCACTAAAATGGATGCTCCGAATATCAACACTGAAGTTGATAAAATCAGTATGAGCATCTTGACATATAGTTTGAGTTTAATTTTTATCTTCATAGTATTTGATTAAACACTTGTTTTACCATTCATTAGCTTATTTTTCTGTGGGTATGCAGGTTCATGTCTATTATGCCAATCTACTTAACTATAATAGAACGAAGTTCCTTTTCCGCTTCCAACCACACATCCATTATTTCATCTAAAAAATCAGCTACTTCGGAAGTTTCGCCTTTATTGTTACAAGCTGCTTCTACTTCTTTCGCCATATCAACAATCTGCATTAAGCCCAAATAAGACATTTTTGTTTTAAAATTGTTGATTTTACTCTTCAGCTGCCCCATATCGCGCTTCGATACTTCTATAAGTTCACGAATTTGCTTTGGAATTGTATCGACATAAATGGAGATGATATTCTGAATTTTCCGTAAATCGTTTTTATATACTTTTCGTAAATGTGTTAGGTCTACATATTCGAAATAGTTTTCGTCTTCAAGCACATCATTGATATCCACTTCAGGCTTTTTTGGTTCTGGTGCTTGGCTTTGCTTGGCTTGCTGAAGATGCTCATACTCTTCCTTAAGTTTTGCAAGCTGCTCCTCTTTACGTTTTTCTTCGGTTATGTCGAAGGCTACATTTATTACTTTATACACCTTGCCATTTTCGTTTCTTAACGGATAGTAGTATTCCTTAAGGTAGATCTCTTTCCCACTATATTGTGAATGCGATAAATTAACAGCACTTTTCCCCTGACGCAGATTATCCCAAAGAAGTTCCTGATCTCCTTTTTTATCGGCCGAATTGAATTCGTAATAACCCGTTTTCTTTCCAACAACCTGATCGCGTTTCAGCTGGAATAAGCTTAGCGTATTATTGTTAATATCAGTGATATTGGCTTCCATATCGTATTCTACAAACAATAGCGTTGATTTTGCGGCTTTAATGAAATTTTCGATCTGCATTTCCCTCTTTGTGGCCTCCTCTTGCATGGCTTGCAACTCTTCCATATTTTGTCGCATTTCCTCCTCTTGTTGCGAAAGCTCATCGGCCTGTTCTTTGGATTTTTCGAGCAATTCTGCTGTGCGGACATTTACTTTTGCCGACGAAATGGTGGAAGCAATAGAAACGGCGATCTTTTCAACAAACTCTATTTCGTATTCTTTCAAGCGACGGAGGGATCCAATTTCGATAATACCAACAACCACTTCGTTTATTAACATGGGCACAACAAGCGCAGATCCAGGCTTTGTATGCCCTAAGCCAGATAGAACCGGTGGATAATCTTTTGGTATATCGTCCATGTAAATGCGCAATTTTTCGAGTAAGCAACGGCCAACATTCCCTTCGTTGGGCATAATGGTTTTGTGTGCCATTTTTTCTTTGTCGAAACCAACCGAAGCCAATAACTCCAGATACTGCTTATCTCCCTTACCTTGCACCACATATAAGCCACCCTGATGGGCATTAAGGTATTCGATAAGTGCAGAAATTATGCGCATTGCCAGCCCTTCGAGGTCGTCATTGTCCTGACGTAAAATACCTCCAAAAAGGTTAATTCCTTGTGAGGCCCAGTTACTTTGACGATCTTCTTCCTGACGAGCAGCCTCTTCCGCTTTGGCACGTTTCAGCGAATCGCGCATTTCTTCTATCGCATTTCCGAGTACGTCTTTTTCGCTCAAAGGCTTAAACTCCTTATCGAAATTACCATTTTTAATGGCATCGGCAAACTCTACATTATTCCGAAATCCCACAACCACTTCGTTTACAGATTGGCTCATCTGCTCTATTTCATCGCCGGTTTTTATTTCAACACCGGTTGATGCATTAATCTCACCTCGTGATAATTGATCGAGCACTTTGGTGATTTTTTTGATGGGACGAATAATTTGTATTGCTACAAGTAACACCACAATAATTAGCAATAATAGTCCATAAATCCCTACTTTTCGAGATTCGGTAAAATGACTTTGCGCTTCGTTTACTATTGTTTTTAGTGGCATATTAATGGCAACACCCCAACTAGTGTTTGTATTGCCAAACGAAATGGGCACAATGGCAGTGTAGAAACGAGTGCCCTTTTCATAATCTATTTTTACAAAGGAGTTAAATTCGCCTTTACGAATATGCTCTACAATTTTGTGTTCTTCGTTTAACAAGCTATCTGTTTCCCTTATGTTTTTTCCTACTTTCATTTTATCTGAGTGAGCAATAATATTTCCAGCCTGTGACAGCATGTAACTATACCCTACAAGGGTTGAGTTAACAGAGTCTATTAACTCATTCAGGTAATCGAGACCAATATCGGCACCCACCATTCCCACAAAAGTGGAATCTTTCATGATTGGAACAATGATCGATGTCATTAAAATTTCACCATCGGTACTACCAGAAAAAGAGTACTTATAGGGTTCCGTAATACCTTCAGAAGGGTTGGTTTTATATCTATAGTAAAGGCTTGTAGTATCTTCGGCATGAACTTCGAGCGTATCAATGGTTTCCATAATAAAGCCACCCTCACGATAGTAGGCATAGGAAACCCGTCCATGCGGCTTATCCCATCCGGGATGAACAAAACGTAGCTCCCAGTTATCCCATGTTGAATAGTACCGATCGCTTTGCACGAGTGCTTTTTCTAATGTTCGATTAAAAAAATTACGATACGAACTGGGATCATACTCTTCAAATTCTTCGAAAACCTGTGCATAGGTTCTAAAGATATTGTAATCGGCATCAAAAATATTTTTAATACGGCTGGCCACCTGTTCTGCCTGTTTGTTTGTTTGCTTTTTTGCAGATTCGACAGCTACATTTTCAAAATCGTAGTTAATGTACCGTATAGTAAGCAAATAAATAATTCCGGCTGTAAACACAACGCCTGCAATTAATCGTAAGCTTAAACTAAACCGTATGTCTTTAAATGATTTCATTATCAGGTATTATTTGTGTTTTCTAATTGAATCGGTTATATCGATGGCAAGGTTAATCACCTTAACAACCCGGTTATTTACATCTTTAACAGGAATATACACCTCTGAGAAGTAGAGTGTTTTGCCATTAGCCAGTACTTTTTGTACCATTTTTCTGGTTTTCCCGGTTTTCAGATCCGCCCACATTTTATCAAATTCCTTTCTCTTTTCAGGTTCGCTTTCGAAAACGCCTTGCTCAACACCTAACATCTCCTCGTATTCCTTTCCGATCAATTTAAGAAAATTTTGATTGATATCGGTAATTTTTCGCTCTATGTTGTACTCTACGTATAGCGATACTTCTTTTACGCCATTGATTAGCAGCTCCATTTCAGTTTTACTGCGTTGCGCCTCTTTGCTAACCTCTTCAAGTTGTTTGATGCGCTTCTGCATGGAGTTCTCAAGTTTGTGCTTGTCTTCTACATCGCGCAATACAGCCACAAATTTGGTTTCATTGCCTAACCGCCCTTCTTCGAGTAGCAGCTCAACCGGGAATTTCCGTCCTGTTTTATGCATTGCCATTACCTCGCGTGGTTTTCCGAGCACATGGCGCTGCCCTGTTTGCGTATAGCGTTTTATGTAATTGTCGTGCTCGTTCGCATCGGTGCCATACATAATTATTTTCACATTCTTACCTAACACTTCGGACTCTGTGTAACCAAATAGTTTTTCGGCAGCAGGGTTCCATAGCTCAATCATTCCGCGTGTATCGATTGAAACAATGGCATCGACCACATTATCGAAAATCATTTGGGTTTTAGCCTGGCTCTCTTTGAGCGATTCCTGTGTAGCCTGAATTTCCTCCATATTCTGTCGCATTTCCTCTTCTTGCTGCGAGAGCTCTTCTGCCTGTCGTTGCGATTGTTTCAGCAGGATTTCGGTTTGTTGATTGATTTTGGTTGTTGAAATATCGCTGGCAATTGTCTCCCCGGCTTTTTCGAGAAATTCGAGATGGTAATCCTCAAACTCATTGAAACTAACAAGCTCCATCACGCCCATCACTTGTTCGTTCACCTTGAGAGGGATCAGAATAAGTGTTCGGGGGTTCGACTCACCAAGGCCGGAGGTCACTTTTATGTAATCTTCGGGTATTTCGCGCAGGTGAATTGTGAGACTCTCGTGAGCACAGCGCCCAACAAGTCCTTCTTGTAGTTTAACCTTGTGCCGTAACATTTTTTCTCGTTCGTAGGCCACAGAAGTCATCATTTCAAAATAGGTATCGTCTTTATTGGTATCATTGAGTACGTATATGGCGCCCATTGTGGCATCGATGTACTTAATAATGGCTGTAAGAATTGCATAGGACAGGTCGCGTAAATCGTTTGATTGTCGCAGTATTTCGTTGAGCATGCTGTATCCATCTGCTGACCAGCGCCTAATACGTTCTTCTTCTTTACGTTTTTGTTCTTCTTCTTTGGCATCTTTCAAGTTTTTCCGCATCTCGAGCAGTGCGTTACCCAGAATGTCGCGATCTGAAAGTGTTTGGTATTTAAACGCAAGGTCTCCGTGCCCAACTGCTTCTGCAAATTCGGCTGTACGGGCAAGGCCTTCAGTGAGGAGATTAACAGATTCGGCCATTTCGCCTAGTTCATCGTTGGTAGTAATTGCAAGGGTATTTTCTCTGTCTATTTGTCCAAGCGAAAGCTTTTTTAAGATCTTGGTTGTAGCGATGATGGGTCGGCTAATACTCCGAGCAATAAATGTAATAATTAGCGCCATGAAAAACATTCCAATAATGGCAATTAGTATTCCACTTTGGGCAATGGCTCTGGTTTTTTCGTTCAATACATCTTTAGGGATGGCAATGGCTAGTGACCAATTGACATCGGGGCCTTTTACGTGAATCGGTACAAATGTATAGTGAAACTCTTCGTTGTTAAGCACGTCGTTGCTATAAAATGAAAATGTTTCCCCATCCGATACACTTCGTAATATTTTCCGATGATTTTCAAATACTGAATCCACTTCATCGAGGTTTTTTCCGACCCAATCGGCTATGGGGTGCGCCACTACAACTCCATTATGCGAAAGAATAAAGGCATAACTTTTAGGATACAGCTGAATGGAATCGGTAATGGTTTGAAAAAAATTCATATTGATATCGGCTCCGGCCAATCCAGCAAACTCATTGTTTTTTAGAATGGGTACAGAAATATTGGTATTCAGTACAGCATCTTCTGGTTTTCCGGAATAGGAATACATTTCCGGATCGCTGATATAGTTAAGTTTCTTTGATTTAATGTTGTAGTAATTGCTCGTAAAATCGTCGCCATCCATTTCTTTTTGTGCATCGAATGGTTTAATAACATCGCTTTCGCGATAATAACCTTTAAGCCTTCGTCCGTACTTTTCGGTATAACCGGGCCGGATAAAGCGCAATTCAAAACTTGTTGCTACGGAGAGATAATAGTCGTTATTCTCCAAAACTGCTTTTTGCTGTTCGAGAAAAATGGGTTCCCATTGTTCAAAGTTATCCATTGTAAACGTGGATCCGGCATATGCAAGGGTTTGCACCGCCTTAAAATCGGCGTCGATTTCTGCCTTAATTACATTGGCTTTTTCTGCGGCGGTTTTTTCCACTATCGAAAAGGTGTCTTCTTTAGTTGAGTTAACCGTTTGTAGCACAACAGCCCCTAACGACAACACATAAATAAATGTGGCTCCACTGAGCAAGTAGACCAACATTCGTGTATTGATATTTAATCGAATTTTTCTCATTGATACAAAACCTTAATTCTGTGTGGCTTCAATTCTTTTTGTTTACATGGCCAAACGAACCGTAAAAATGGAACGATGGGTTATTCTTCATTACTTTTCAAATGTGTAATGTCCATTGCAATATTAATTACCCGTACCGGTGATCCGTCCATATCGTTAATCGGGGTATAAACTTCCGATAACCAGCGGGCTTTATTGTTCACTTCAATTTTTTGTTCTTGTTTGTGTGGGATGCCTTTTCGCATTTTCACCCACAATTGTTCGAACTTCTCTCTTCGGTCTTCATCTAAGCCTACCTGAAAGAAGCCCTGTTTTTTTCCTACAATTTGTTGTTGAGGCATTTCAAGTAGCTGTGCGTAAGCTTCATTTACATGAGTAATAAACCCATCCATACTATATTCGGCAACGTAGGCTATGGAGTTAATTGCGGTAATCATGCCTGACATTTCTGCCTGGCGCTTTGATGCCTCCTCCTGTGTTGCCTGCATTTCTTCCATTTGCTGTCGCAATTCTTCTTCTTTTTCGGTTAGCTCACCGGCCTGGCTTTTGGTTTGGTCGAGCAAGCGGGCTGTCCGCTGACTAATTTTCACCGAGGCAATTGTGGATGCGATACTTTCGCCAGCTTTTTCAACAAATTCAATTTGGTATTTTTCGAGCTCATGGAAAGAAATCACTTCGAGTATACCCATTACCTCTTCGTTAAGCATAAGTGGAACAATAAGTAACGATCGTGGATTTGCTTTTCCAAGTCCGGAGGTAATATTTACATAATTCTCCGGTATTTCGGTCATGTATAGGGAGGTCTGTTCATAAGCTGCGCGTCCGATAAGGGTTTCGCCCATTTTAATTTGTCGGTGTAGTGGCTTTTTCCGCCCCCATGCGAGTGCTGTAACTGCTTCAAAGGTTACATCTTCTATATCAACACCCGCCTCTGCATCTGTAAGCACGTAAAATGCTCCCTGATTGGCCTTAAGGGCATCAACGATGTATTTTACAACGGCATAAGCGAGTTGGTCCAGTTCACTATGTTGCCTCATTATTTCATTTATCCGAGCAATTCCGTTGGTTATCCACTTTTGAATCTCGTCGGCACGCTGCCGCTTAAGGTCTTCTTCTTTCGCTTCGCGTAAGCTTTCGCGCATATCGAGCAGCGCTTTCCCAATAACATCATCATCGCTTAATTTCTCAAATTCGGCGTCGAGGTTTCCTTTTCCAATTTCGGTAGCAAACATAGCTGTTCTGCCCAAACTATCTTTTAGCCCGTTTACATCGTGCGATATGCTTCCAATTTCATCTTTTGTTTTTACCTTTAGATGGGTTTTGGTATTGATTTTCCCTGCTGCCAACTCTTTTAGCATATTTGATATACGCGTAAGCGGCCGTGTAATGTTGCGAGCTATAAAGTATAGGATAATTCCTAAAAACAAAAGACCAATAAACCCGATAAAAAAGGATCGAATCATATTTTGATTGGCTATGGCTGTCATTTCTTTGTAAGGAACAACAATACTGAGGTACCATGGTGTTCCGGTATCACCAATAAAGACGGGTGCAAACGTTACAAATAGCTCTTCGCCGTTCTCCTGACGTCTGAACGAGAATGGCTTACCACTTTTCATACGTATATCGAACCGGTACATGTCGTTATCTTTTTTGTTGTCAGTAATTAGGTTGCCGCCAATGTTTGATGCTATGGGGTGGTAAACAAAAGTACCTTTGTGACTAACAAAGAATGCATAACTATTTCTAAATGGGCGAATTTTACCCACGAGTTCTTCAAAACGATCCAGTTTAATATCAATTCCCATTAAGCCCAGGAACTTCGTACTCTGTAGCACAGGAACGCAGACACTGGTTTCGAGTATTTCATCTTTATCGTCGCCGGAATAGGAATACCAGTATGGTTCTGTTATTACATTCTTTTTTTGAGTTTTAATAGTATAGTACAATCCGTTTTCCTTATCGCCATCGGTATCAACTGTATCAATTTTAAAATGGATTGTGTTTCCTTTGCGAAAATAAGTTTTCCGTACTCTTCCGTATGTAAAGGGGTAATTGGGTACTACAGCGGAAAGTTCCCAATGAATCCATAACGATTGTAGGTGGTTGTTTCGCTCAAATACGCGTTTCAGCATGGTGGGGACTAAATTATTGCGTACAGAATCTGACTGCAGAACAAAATCTTGCATGGCTGCGGCCATTGTGTGCGTTAGGGCAAAGTCCTTATTCAGTTCACTCTGAATATTGGAAGCTCTTTTTTGCGCCACTTCTTTTGTCAGCCGAATGGATTCTTCGAGCTCCATTTGCCTGTTTTTTACCGTTACGTAAAGTATTGTAGCGAGAAACACAATGGTGGCACTGCTTAGTATAAACAGTTGCAACTTAGCTTGTATGCTCTCTTTTATTTTATTTATTAACCCGTTCATCTGTTTAAAATTTATTTTCGTTGGTAAGAGCCGCCTGGAATGGTTGCACTGCGCTCAGGTGGAGCTTACCATAACTTGTTGAAAATAGGTTTTACAATATTTGCATCTTTCTTATCATTGCCTAATGTATCAAAAACGATTGTCGTCGCTTAGTTCATTCTTTATTTGCAGCTCGGTTAAACAACCGGCGGTAGTTACTTGGCATTTACGATTTTGTATGTGTAATATCTATTGCAATATTAATTACTTTGTACGGTTCCCCATCGGCATTTAAAATGGGCTTATATGTCTCATGCAACCAAACGTCTGTTGAGCCGGTTGTAATTCGTTGTTCGTGTGTAACGGAGGATCCATTGCGTAATTGCTTCCACATAGTCTGAAATTGTTCAGGGTCGGCATTCTCGCCAAAAGCTCCTTGTTGCATACCAATCATTTGCTCCTTTGGCTTGGCTAATAAAATCTCCAGGTTTTTATTCATTTCAATTAGGTGTCCATCCATGTCGAACTCGGCCAGGTAGGCAATATCGTTTACCGCATCGTGAAGTGCTAGCATCTCTTGTTCGCGCTGCTGTGCTCCTTCCTGAGTCACTTTCATTTCTTCAACATTCTGACGCATTTCCTGCTCTTGTCTTGCCAGTTCTTCTGCTTGCTGTTGCGATTGTCGGAGTAACTTCTCTGTTTTTTCATTAATTTTCACATTAGCAATAGTGGCAGCCAAATTGCCTCCAACTTGCTCAACCAACGAAATTTTATAATCATCAATTGGTTTAAATGATATTAGTTCAACAACGCCATAAACCTGCTCGTTGCTTTTGAGTGGCACCAGCAAAATATTATTTGGATTGGCACCTCCTAGTCCGGATTTTATATCCACATAGTTGTCGGGAATTTCGGTCAGTGACACAGTTAGTTTCTCATACCCACATCGGCCAACAAGCCCTTCCTCCTCTTTGATTTTGCAGTCGATAAGCTTATCGCGTCCAAATGCAATAGCAGAAGCCAATTCATAATACGGTTCTTCTTCATCATCGTTTCGAACATAAATCCCACCCTGCACAATATCAAGATAATCGAGCAAGTACTGTATGGTTATGAACGATAACTCCTGAATGTTTTTGTTGTGCCTTCTAAAGATATCGCTGGTTTCGGTAA
The DNA here is from genome assembly GCA_027858775.1 of Salinivirgaceae bacterium. Lineage (GTDB taxonomy): Bacteria > Bacteroidota > Bacteroidia > Bacteroidales > Salinivirgaceae > Salinivirga. The sequence continues at coordinate 28,461 of JAQICA010000278.1, forward strand.
TTGCTTTATTGGTCCATTGATTTATTTTATCTTCTTGCTTACGCTTCTCCTCTTCTTCTCTGGCCTTTAGCAAGTTTTGCTGCATCTCTACCAACGATAATCCCAACTCATCTTTTTCATTCTCAATATCGAACTTATACTGCAAATCGCCATCGCCCAGTCGCTTGGCAAACACATTTTTATAATTAAGTTTTTCAATTGTTTCATTCAGGGCTTCTGCCATTTCCTGAATCTCATCGCCGGTGCGAAGGTTCAATGTATTTTTTGTGCTGATCTGGCCTTGTGCCAAATTTCGTAATTGGCCTGTTACGGCCTGAACCGGGCGTGTGATACTCAGAGCCACAATGTAAATAACAATACTCATTATAATAAGCCCAAGTATACCCACAACGAGCGAAACATACAAGTTTTCGTTAACTGCCTTGTTAATCGATGCTTTCGGAACACTAATTCCGAGATACCAGTAAGTGTCTGTGCGTCCAATTCTAATTGGGAAATAGCTAACAAAGCGGTCATCTCCCTCATTTATATGCGTAACGGAAAAAGCTTCTCCAAGCTCGATGCGCTGAAATAGGTTAAAGTTTTCGAGGTTTGTTGGGTTTTGGTGAGCTTTTGTATTTAATAATTCATTATTAGGGTGAGCTGCATATTTACCGTTGTGTGAAAGAAGAAAGGCGTAGCTGCCATCTAATTTATTCATTTCGATGGCGCTTACAATTTCTTGAAAGCGATCGAGTGTAACATCTATTCCAATAAGTCCCACAAATTGTTTGTTAAGCATTATGGGTGCCTCAAAGGCTGTCATAATTTT
>JAQICA010000078.1 GCA_027858775.1 Salinivirgaceae bacterium
TGAGCCAGAATGTAGCAAGAATCACTAATGCTTTCTATCCTGCTTACCAGCTTAATCATTGCACTGGCTTGAGTTGAAGTTTTTTTACTAACGTCACTTCTTGTGATTTGTGTCAGGAAGGTCACAATTTCTTCATCCATCCGGTCGGCTATTTGCTCGTATTTTTCTACCCGGGCAAATGTTTTTTCAAAATTCTTAGGTTTATCTTCATCCAACATTTCTTTTACCATATTATACATACGGGCAGTGCGTTGCATGAAAACATCAATTTCTTTACGTGCTTGTAGTGCCGATAATTCGTCAAAGTTAAGTAATCCTGTATTGATGTAATGTAGCTTAAAAACTTCATCATCCTCGTCTTTCGACCGGATAATACGTTTAACGATTTTTGATATAAATGGAACAAACCAAATTAAAATCAATGTATTGGCAACATTGAAAATTGTATGATATATTGAAAGTGCCAAAGGCATTGCTGCATTAGCTTTCTCAAGTGTTTTGCCATCAAGCATATTCGGGAGATCCATGTCGAAGGCTGTCATAATTCCAAAAACCATATTCTCGAATGGTTTGAATAGGATAAGTGCCAGAATAACGCCAAATACGTTGAAAACCATGTGTGCCATGGCAGCTTGCTTGGCAGTTGAGTTTGTTACCAGTGCAGCCAGGTTTGCTGTAATTGTAGTGCCAATATTTTGTCCTAATACCATTGCCACGGCCATATCGAAACCTATCCATCCATTATAGCACATCACAAGTGTAAGTGCCATGGCGGCACTCGATGATTGCAATACCAATGTGACAACCGTTCCGGCAGACATAAAAAAAAGTATCGACCAAAAGCCCGATGATGAATATTCCGAAATATATGACAGGATGTCGGGGTTGTTATTTATGTCAGGGACAGAGCCGTTGAGGTATGATAGTCCCATGAAAACCATGGCAAATCCTACTACAAACTCGCCAATGGAGCGCCTTTTGGCAACTTTTGAAAAAATGAGGGGCAAGCTAAGGCCTATAAGCGGAAGTGCAAAAGAGCTAATGTCAACCTTGAATCCCAGGAGTGAGATCAGCCAGGCTGTGACCGTAGTACCAATATTCGCCCCCATAATTACACCTATCGACTGTACTAGATTAAGTAACCCCGCATTTACAAAACTCACCACCATTACGGTGGTTGCTGATGAGCTTTGGATTATCGCGGTAATTAAAATGCCGGTTAAAACTCCTTTAAAACGATTAGATGTCATCGCGCCTAATATGTTGCGCATTTTATCGCCAGCTACCTTTTGGAGCGACTCACTCATGAGTTTCATCCCAAACAGGAAAAATGCCAGTGAGCCGATTAGCCGCAGCAGGTCAAAAAAAGTATAGTTCATCAGATTTTATTCTCAGTATTTTCTCAACACAACAAAAATAAAAAAATAGCCTTTGTTTTTACGAATTGAATATCAATTTATACAAATTGAAAAGAATTCAATTAAGTTACTTCTTAAATTTGATAAAAATTATTGTAGTCTTTACTAACTAAAAAATTAATATTATGAAAAGAATAATGAACTTGGGATTAGCTTTTATTTTCTGTATACTAATATTGGCTGGTTGCGATGAAGATGATGTATCGTTAAATGAATCGAATAACGTTGATTTTTTAGCTTTATATAAGCCAGGTAGCGAACAAATATTGGGTGCAGATAAATTAGTGGCAAAAATGTCATTGAATAAAGGAGAGTTAACTTTTGCTCCCTTTTTGGATGTGTATCCTGGAAGTAGCATGACTGCTGATTGTTCCATTAATAATAAAAAATTAGCAATGGGACTAGAATGGCGCGCATTCGATAATCAAGGTATATATATGGATATGGGTGATCTTAAATACGAAAATTTGCCTTTAGCAACACCTCGGAGTGATAGTTATTATGCATTTTTTAATGGAGGAACACAAAATGTTTCGGATAATGGATATGTAATTTATATTTCTGGTACTAATAACATTTATTACGGGGATGAAGGAAAACGAATTCTAATGCGTTATAATTCTGCAACTCATGATAGCATATCAATTCCTAGTCCTGTTGCTTTTGCGTTAAGTCAACCAGAAAAAGGTGGTGATACTGAGACTTGTCAGTACAACACAAATATTTTTGGATCAACCGATGGAAGATATGCGTACGGTCACCTCGAAGCATTTGGACTCCAGGGTAATATGTATCATTGGGATTATGAAATTCTTTTTCAATACGATTTTGAGAATGAGGAATTCACAAGACTTGGTGAGGCCGAAGATGATGATGCGCACATTTATGCAATGACTGCCGATCGAAAATATCTTATTTACTCAAACAGAGGAGTAATGAAAATGCTAAATATTGAAACAAACCAAGTTAGCTTGCCTGATCCTGACATGAATTTGATTAATGTAAATAGAAATAATTGGAATAATTATGGCGCTTGTGTTGGAACAACTAATGGCTATGTGGTATATAAGGATTTTGTTAGTAATAAAGAGATTGATGTGTGTGATGTGAGTGTGAGGGTCAAAAATACAATGTTTTCAAAAAGTGGAGATCGAATTTATTTTGTAATCGATAGTGATGAAAAATATTTGTGCTTAACTGAAGGGTTAACCGAGAATAGTCCTTATGATACA
>JAQICA010000160.1 GCA_027858775.1 Salinivirgaceae bacterium
TTTCCTTAATGAAAAGAACCAAAAATCAAGACTTAGTTTCTTTCGCGACCTTCTTAGCTTTTACAACCGGAAAACCCCGACATAGTGAAGCTTTCCAATTTATTGGAATTAGCTGAACATGATCGGGGCGGAATTAAAAGAACTCACGGATGCAATAATCGATAATTCTTCTCATCGCAAGTCCATCCGCATCCGCTCAAACAGCTTTTAATTCAGCGCTTGTTTCAAGCTGGAAGGTACCCGCAAAAGAAACTTATGTCAATCAACAGCATGGTTCTACCATAAATCTATCAATAGTTCAAATTTCATTGAGAACTTAAAAACTTGTTTCAACGTAGCAGAACTTTCATCAATTTTGAATCAATGTCTTTCTTTACAAGGTTACTACGCAGTCAGTTAAACGATTTTGCCATGCGGTAATGCCATGTTTGATTTGTTACTCTTTCTTTTTCGTGTTTTTATCAACTTTAATTTTGTCTAGTTTATCGTTTTTAAATATTGCTTCGTAAATAATTTCGCCATTGGGCTGCATGTATTGAATGACTCCGTGTTTTTTTCCGTCTTTAAAGTTTTTAATGCTTTCAGTACTTCCGTATTTGTATCGTGAGATCCATTTGCCGTCGGGTCTTCCGTTTTTATAGTGTTCTTCACGAATAACAAGCTCCGGGTTGCGTAAATCGTAATAAAGCCAGGTGCCTTCTTTCAGTTCTTTATTATATGTGCCGGTCACGGTTGGTTTTGCGTCTTCTTGCCAGGTTTTATATTCTCCGTGAAGCTTACCTTCGTCGTAATTTTTCACCATTCTTTTGTTGCCATTTTCATACCACCAGGTTGCTTTCCCATGGTTGATATTTTGCTTGTAGTTGACGGCATACGATTTATTGCCGTTTTCGTACCATCCTTCCCACAAGCCGTCCATTCTGCCGTAAAGAAATGTTCCCTGATGCATTAATTGGCCATTTTCGTACCATGTGCGCCACAAACCATTTTCGGTTCCGTCAGAAAAACTTCCTTCTTTAAAAAGCTGGCCATTTTCGTAATAGTACTGCCAAAGGCTGTCCTTTGAGTCGTTTTTATAGTATCCGGTTTTCCATGTCTTTCCGTTTTCGTACCACCAGACCCACTTACCGTGCATTTTTCCTCTTTTATAGTTCCCTTCATTTCCTTTGTTTCCATCAGTGCGGTAGTAAATCCACAAGCCATGCATGAGAGAATCTTCAAAGTGGCCTTTAATATCAAGGCTTCCATCTTCAAAGTACCAGATAGCTTTGCCGTGCGGTTTGCCGTGCTCAAAGGTCATTTCTTGTTGCAGATCTCCATCGGCGTTGTATTCTTTAAATTCTCCGTGGTATTTGTCGTTTGTGTATTCAGCCAGTTTTAGTAATTGTCCGCTTTCTGTCCAAAACGACCATTTGCCTTCGCGATTTCCGTCTTTTAATAGACCAAGCATTTTTTGTTGACCGTTTTTATACCATTCGATATTTTTTCCCGATGTGTAATTATGTTCGCTCATTTTTTCTCCTGTGCGGTGCCATTGCTTCCACATTTCTACTTGTTCACCCTGTTCGTACCGGCCTTCCGATTTTTTGTTTCCATTGCTGTACCAGGTTACCCAGTGACCGTGTGGTAAGCTGTCTTTGTAGGTGCCTTCATCTTTCTTTACCCCTTTTCGGTAATAGGTTGCCAGCTCGCCATTGCCGTTTTCAATAATTTGTTTTCTGTTTTCGTCCCAATAATTAACAAGGAATTCTTTACCGTTTTTATAAAATATTTCGCTTTTTTTCTTCCCGTTTTCGTAGTACGTAACCCATAAACTGTCGCGCTTATTTTTGGTATACGTTCCTTCTAACAGTAGTGCGCCAGAGCTACTCCACTCTTTGTATATTCCCTCACGCAGTCCATTTTTAAAAGTTCCTTTGTTCTCTATCTTTCCGTTGTCGTAATAGTAAATTACATCACCCTCTAAGATTCCTTTTTTGTAGCTGAAAACTTGTGTAAGCTTTCCGGTTTTGTCGAAATATTCCCATTTGCCGTGCTCAAAGCCGTTTTTCATTAGCCCTTTCATGGCAATATTTCCGTTTTTCCACTTCTTTTCCACAGTTTGTACTTGCCCAAACGCTTGCGTGGTAGCGCTTAAAATGAGGAAGCCTATTATTAATATGGTATTGCGATACATGTTTTTTTAAGTTTAAAATGTTTGTGCGAATTTATCAATTTTCAAATGGATTGACGAACAGAGTCAGGACAAAAATTTTGGTATAATTCCAAAATGGATGAAAAGCGTATGTTTTTGATATACGGAAATAAATACTCTTTATTGTTTTTCTTGTGAAAATACGTTTACGATGCTGAAAAATAATGGTTTATAGAATACGGTCGGAGATAACTTATTTTAAGTTTTTTATTGGCAATTAATGAAGATGAAAAGAGTTTGAGAAAAGCCGGAGAAAAAAATGGGCTATCCATTAAAAGCAAATCATTAATCATTGAAAAAAAACCGACATTTATGACGAAAAACATGACAAAAAACCTTCCGGAAATGGCAAAAACAATATAGATTTGCAATCTAATTAAAAACAGCCACTTATGTCAAAATCAAAAGAAGCAACAAAGTTGTTTGAAATGTTTCCTCCGGTTTCTACCAAAGCGTGGAAGGAGAAAATAATGACTGACCTTAAGGGCGCCGATTATAACAAGAAACTTGTTTGGCGCACACAGGAAGGGTTTGACGTAGAGCCTTTTTACAGGGAAGAGGATCTAGAAAAGTTAAGCTACTTACTTAATTGTAACCCGGGTGAATACCCGTTTGTACGTGGAAATCGTGTCCACGACAATGACTGGTTGGTTCGTCAGGATATTGAAGCATCAGACATTAATGCCGCAAATAAAAAGGCATTAGAGGTGCTCAATAAAGGTGTCGAATCGCTGGGGTTTATTTTCGGCGAAGGTCAAAAAATTGGGAAGCCCGAATTTGAGGCGCTCCTAAAAGATATTTGTCTCGATGCCATTGAAGTGAATTTTATTTCATCTCACGATTCCGAAAATATTACAAACCTATTTTTGGACTACATTCAGGAAAATTATCAGGGAAAAGAAGTCAGGGCTTCTGTGAATTTTGACCCAATCGGCCATTTTGCATTGTATGGTAAGTTTTACAGTGATGAGCAAAAATTGTTTGCAAAAGCGAAATCATTAATTGCAAAAGCAAAGGGAGCTAAAGGGTTTAAGGCCATCAACATCCACAGTAATTTTTTTAAAAACGCGGGTGTTACAATTGCGGAAGAATTGGGTATTACCGTTGCAATGGGAAGTGAATACCTTGCTAAACTTACCGAAGACGGAGTTGAACCACAGGATGTTAACGCTAGTATGCGTTTCCATTTTGGTGTAGGAGTAAATTACTTTATGGAAATTGCCAAATTCCGGGCTGCACGATTTATGTGGGCGCAGGTAGCGGAAAAATATGGTGTGCCCAAACAAGCGTGCAAAATGCATATTCATGCACAAACCAGCACTTGGGGTAAGTCGGTGTACGATCCCTACGTAAACACACTGCGCACAACCACTGAAGCAATGTCGGCAGCCCTTGGCGGTGTGGAATCGTTAACGGTTGATCCGTTTAATTTTTACGAAAAAGCCACTGTTCAGTCGGAGCGTATTGCCCGTAATCAGCAAATTATTCTTAAAGAAGAATCGTACTTTAAAAATGTTGTTGATGCTGCCGGTGGTTCATATTACATTGAAACGCTTACCGATGAGTTGATTCAGGAAGCCTGGAAAGTATTCCTAAAAATTGAAAGTGAAGGCGGTTTTATTGCATCATACCGTAAGGGTGAGTTCCAGAAGCGCATGGCCGACACGGTAAAACAACGTAGTACGAGCATTGCACTTCGCAAAGAAACATTCCTTGGAAGTAACGATTTTCCAAATTTTGAGGAGACGCAGGAAGACCGTCCCGCTGAGCTTTTCGAAGCCAAAGACAATACCGTAGAAAATGCCGAAACACAAGGTTTGGTAACTTATCGCGGTCCGCAGGAATTTGAAAGAATGCGGTACCGCACAGATACGTGGGCTAAAAACCATAAGCGCCCGGTTGCATTCATGTTTACCTATGGTAACCTTGCTATGCGACTTGCACGCTCGCAATTCTCTCAGAACTTTTTTGCCATTGGTGGTTTTAAAACCATCGATAACCACGGCTTTAATTCTGTTGAGGAAGGAATAAAAGCAGCAATCGAAAAAGAAGCCGATATTGTTGTTCTTTGTAGCTCCGATGATGAATATCCTAATATCGCACCTGAAGCGATAAAAGCATTAAATGGCAAGGCAACAGTTGTTGTAGCGGGTTATCCGAAGAATGCTGTTGAGGAACTCGAAGCAGCAGGAGTAGAGCATTTTATTCATGTAAAATCGAATGTGCTCGAAACATTGGAGAACTTTCAAAAGCAATTGGGATTGATGTAAATCGCGGATTAATTACGCAGAAATAAGAACATTATGAGACCAAAATTTAACGATATAGATTTAACGAAAGTAAAGTCTGAAACACCCACAGGCAATACTTGGACAGAGACCCAAAAAATTAAAGCAAATTGGGAAACTCCTGAGAAAATTCCTGTAAAAGGTGCTTACACAAAAGACGACCTGGCGGGGATGGGACATTTGAACTATGCTTCAGGTTTGGCGCCGTTTTTACGCGGGCCATACTCTGCAATGTATCCAATGAGACCATGGACAATTCGTCAGTATGCCGGATTTTCTACAGCTGAGGAGTCGAATGCCTTTTATCGCAGAAACCTGGCAGCAGGTCAGAAAGGATTGTCTGTAGCCTTCGACCTGGCTACACACCGCGGGTACGATTCAGATCACGACCGTGTGGTTGGCGATGTCGGAAAAGCGGGTGTGGCTATTGACTCTATTCTCGATATGAAAGTATTGTTCGATGGCATTCCACTGGATAAAATGTCGGTATCGATGACAATGAATGGTGCCGTTTTGCCAGTTATGGCATTTTATATTGTAGCCGGTCTTGAGCAGGGTGTGAAACTCGAAGAGATGGCCGGAACTATTCAGAACGATATTTTGAAAGAGTTTATGGTGCGTAACACATACATTTACCCACCTGAATTTTCAATGAAAATTATCGCCGATATTTTTGAGTTTACCTCGAAGAATATGCCTAAATTCAATTCCATATCAATTTCGGGTTATCACATGCAAGAAGCAGGTGCTACTGCCGATATCGAAATGGCATACACATTGGCTGACGGATTGGATTATATCCGTACAGGAATAAATGCAGGCATGGAAGTGGATAAATTTGCTCCGCGCTTGTCCTTTTTCTGGGCTGTGGGAACGAACCATTTTATGGAAATTGCCAAGATGCGCGCTGCACGTATGATTTGGGCACAATTGGTAAAGCAATTCGACCCGAAAAATCCAAAATCAATGGCGTTACGTACGCACTCACAAACTTCAGGTTATAGCTTGCAAGAGCAAGATCCGTTTAACAATATTGCCCGTACAGCAGTAGAAGCTATGGCGGCAGCACTGGGGCACACTCAATCGTTGCATACCAATGCATTGGATGAGGCTATTGCATTACCAACCGAATTTAGTGCGCGTATTGCCCGTAATACCCAGTTGTATCTTCAAAACGAAACACAAATTACACGTGCCGTAGATCCATGGGCAGGTTCGTATTATGTGGAATCCCTGACTCGCGATTTGTATAACCGTGCATGGGAGCATATCAACGAAATTGAGGAGATGGGCGGAATGTCAAAAGCCATTGAAACAGGAATTCCCAAAATGCGTATCGAAGAGGCCGCGGCTAGAAAGCAGGCACGTATCGATGCGAAACGTGATACTATTGTTGGTACAAACAAATATCGCTTAGATAAAGAAGATCCCATTGAAATTTTGGAGGTCGATAATACTGCCGTGCGCTTATCGCAAATTGAACGGTTGAAAAAATTGCGTGCCGAGCGTAACGAGGAAGAGGTGCAGCAGTCTTTAGCTGCCATTACTAAATGTGTAGAAACAGGCAAGGGTAACTTGCTGGAGCTTTCTATTGATGCCGCAAAAAAGCGTGCTTCGTTAGGTGAAATTTCCGACGCATGCGAAAAAATTGTTGGACGATATAAAGCCGTTATTAGATCAATTTCAGGCGTGTATTCATCAGAATCGAAAGATAGCAGCGATTTTGCCAAAGCTCGTGAGCTTTGTGCCAAATTTGCTGAAAAAGAAGGTCGTCAACCTCGTATAATGATTGCCAAAATGGGGCAGGACGGTCACGATCGTGGTGCAAAAGTAGTTGCAACAGGATACGCAGATATTGGTTTCGATGTGGACATGGGGCCATTGTTCCAAACACCACAGGAAGCTGTACGCGATGCCATCGATAACGATGTGCATATCATTGGAGTTTCTTCATTGGCTGCCGGTCATAAAACATTGATTCCGGCTGTAATGGAAGAACTCAAAAAAGAAGGTCGCGAGGATATTATGGTGATTGCAGGTGGTGTAATTCCACATCAGGATTACGATTTCCTATATAATGTTGGAGTTGCTGCAATTTTTGGACCCGGAACAGCGGTGCCCAAAGCGGCTATCGAAATGCTTAATATCTTAATTGACGAAGAATAATACGTTTTAATAGTATAAAGCAAGAGGCCATTCTGCAAAGAGTGGCCTCTTTTTGTTTTGATAAAAAAAAGGCTGCCTCACGAGGCAGCCTTTTGAAGGTTATCAATTTATTGCAATATTATTCTGTTACAATAAATTTTTGTGTTGTAATGTTATTGTTCAAATTTACCTGCATGTAGTATACTCCTGCTGGTAACTGCTCAATATTTACTTGTTCTGTGTGATTTCCTGTAGCTTTTGTGCCACTGGTAATTTGTTGAACAACCTGACCGTTCATGTTATAAATTGTAGCATGAACTTTTTCTGATGCGTTAAGTGAATAGTTGATATTCAATACATCGTTGGCCGGGTTTGGATAAATGGTTAATCTGCCATTATCGATACCATTGATACCAACAGGATAGCGAAGCACATCAATATTGATTGTTTCTGTTACTACGCCTTTGCCATCGTTCACGCCAACAACCACTGCGTAGCTATCACCAATGGCTTCGATTGGTGCTTGTTCTGCAGTTAAAGAAGCTGTTCCATCACCGTTATCGGTAAATGTCATCCATTCTGGCTGACCGGCAGATGAAAATGTTAGTTCATCTTCGTCCAGGTCGGTTCCAGTGATTGTAATTTCAAATTCGCGATCGGTATAGGCAGTAGTTACACCTTCGTAACTCATTTCCGGAAGGGTGTTTTCGTTTGCCGAACCATCGTCGAACGATGGGAAGATAATGTAATCGATATATGCGCAATCGTCGTTGCTCGATACACTACCGTCTTTTTCGTATTTCCATGTAAAAGTACGTTCTCCGGCAGCTACATCATAGGTTTGTTCTGTCCATTCGCCGGCGCCACTCCATACATCTTGTTCAATGCCGTCTATATAAAATTTCAGCTCGTCGTAACCACTCTCAGATGATACTTTTTGCATAAACGAAATCTGATCATCTGATCCCACTTCAATCGTAATCGATAGTTCAGATGTTTGGTCATGTGTAATTAACCCACTTTTGGCAGCGTATACGCCTTCAAATACTGGCGAATCGGTAATTTCCCAAGGGTTGGTTTCTTCATTAACCCATTCATACGCTGTGAAGTCTCCGGTTTCAAAGTCTTCGATAACCAGACCAACTGATGCTGTAATTGTATCTTTAATTATGATTTCTTCATAAGTAAGAACAATTTCTACAGAAACTACATCTCCACTTACTGCATCGTTTGAAACGCTAAATTTATGCGATGCTGTGTTTGTGGTTTCTGGATCCATACCATTATCATTTATCTCTGCATCTACAACTACAATATTGTTGGTTAGTGCATTAATGGTAGTTGTAAATGGTAAGCTTGTAGCATGGCCGCTATTAAATTTTTCGATAGCAATTTCCATCAATTCACCAGCATCGGGGTATCCGTTTTCGTTACCAATCGATTCGAGCATTGTAACTGAAGCCATTTCAATAATTGGAGCGTTAAGCGTTAACATTATTCTTGATTCCCATACTTCTTCGCTGCCATCTTGAATTGTGAAAATAATTTCAGCTTTATGCTGATCTGGTGCATTTTCAGCAACTGTAACCTCGAAAACATCGCTAACCGATACAGTTCCGTCGGCGTTAACATCTCCAACCAAATAGTTATCACCGGTTAAGGTAATATACTCATTTGTTGTGGCTGCATTAATTGTAACATCATAAGCTGTTTCTGTTCCAACGTTGCCTAATGTAAGACTCAACGAAATAGTTTCGCCATAATCTGCTAATTGGTTATTGTTGAACTGCTCGTCGGTTATTAAATATTCATCCACTTTTACATAAGGCCCCTCGGCAGGAATAAATTCAACTTCAGTTATTACCGGTACATTGTTGAATCCGGTAATGGTGAGTGTTGCCATTTGAGGTTCGGTAATAGCTTCAAATTCTAATAAAGCAACTCCATTTTCAACTTTTGCTGTAGCAACTATTTCTCCACCGATTGATAATGTAGCTCTTCCGTCTATTGCATCTGCTGTAACGGTATATTCAGTACCGCCAAGGAAAATAATTGGATCTGCATTGTATGTAATTTCCTGTGGTGTAGCCGTACGAACCATTACCGAAGGATCGCCAAAAATTGTCCATGTATCGGTCATTTCATCACCTTCAGCTCCGTAATCGTCGTTCATTTGCATGCATCCATTTACATGAATACCACCAAAGGTATGCTTAATATTTTCTTCGTAGCTGTTTACCAAAAGGTCGAACATTTCATCTTCACCCGACATTGGGGGTGCCCAACTTTGATTGATGGTAGAAGCACAAAGTGCCAGAGCACCTGCTGGTTGGTCGTTATGTGTAGCTCTAACAAAACTTTCTGCAAAACATGTATAGTCAACAAAGTTTCCATTTACGCAAGCTACATCGAACATGAATGGGAAGAATTCTGTATTTGTTAATTCACCCATGTTTGAAGTGCCAAATCCTGTAGTTACGATTATGTCGTCGCTGCCGTGTCCAACGTATCCAATTACACCAACTCCATTGTTGATGCCATTTACTACGTCTGTAGCAGATGGATTACCTGAAGCATCCATTTCTCCATTTGAACCATCGAATAGTTCGTAGCTGTCTGTTTCAGTATATGTAAATCCGGTAAGATCAGGTTTGATATTACGCATTTGTTGTACATCGCTTTCGCCATCATCTCCTTGGCCGCCGCCACCTTCGCTCGATGCTATAAGCATAAAACGATCGTACATGGCATCGGTTGTGGTGGGGGTTTGTTCGTAAATTTGGTTTTTTTCTACCATATTTTCAACATCGGCAACTGTTCCACTGAAACGGCCAATGATAAATTCAGGGTAGGTATCGTTACCTTCCATGTAACTGTAGGCCATATCGCTATCGCCAGAGCTGGTTGAAGTGGCTGGTATATTTTCATTGTCGCCTACCAAAAGAACAAACGTTACCTGATTGTTTGCATAGTAGTCTGCAAGGAACGTTTCCATTTGTGATGAGGTAGAACCCACATCTGAAAGTGATACAATTTCTGTTGGAATACCAATCTGATTTTTCCATTCTACAAAAGGAACCATTGTTTCCATGTACTCGTCGGGAGCAATTACCAGCATGTTGCCCTCTTCACTTAGTGGCGTGTACTTGGTCATGGCCTGAGTGTAGTTGGCAAAGCGGTTTTTGTAAATATGGTTGTAAGGAGCGCTTACTTTTGTAAATGCACGTGTGCGATTTAATTCGTTTTCGCCTTTTTTGTTCGTGGGTGTCACTTTAACAGTGATTTGTGTATATACACGTAGTTCTTTAGTAACGGCATTGTACTGTGTAGGGTTTACCCAAACAGCCTGACCTCTGAAATCTCTGGCAATGTAGGGAGTAGTTAATTCCGCAATGGCAGCCGGGTAGAAGCTGTTTTGGTTGTACGTTTCGCCATACGTGTAAGGCACATCCGAAGGAAGAACATTCCGGTACAGGTTTCCTTTCGATGGTGCAATCTCAATATTGCTGTATACATCGTATTTTGCATCTACAACAGAAATTTCTGTATTGCCTTTGTCTGGAATAACAATTGATTCTGATAAGCGAAGCATGGCAGGGTAGCCTTCGTTTAGAATTGAAACGGCTTCGTCTATTGAGGGCACAAAGGCTGTTCCGCGTGGTGTTTCAACTTTGTTTAATTGGTGTGTTCCAATGTTGAAAACAAGTGTGGTTCCCGTTTCGTCACTTTGCGTAACTTTTACGGTTGTTTCTGATCCCATTGCCGTGAAAAGTGTGAAAAATGCAATGATGATACTGAAAAATAGCTTTTTCATTTGATTGTGATTTAGATTTAGAATTAATCGTACATAAAAACAAAATGTGCTTCTGTGCACACTTGTATTTTTAGACTTGATTAATTTAATTTTAAAATAAAAGAAAGAAAAAAACCGGATTGGAACTAGCCAATCCGGTTTTTTTATGCTATTGGTTAATAATCAATCGTTGCGTAGTAGTTTCTTGTCCAATTTGAATATTGAAGAAGTATACGCCATTGCTCATTGTAGAAACGTCAATTGTGTGGAGGTGTTCGCCTGGCTGTTGGTTTTTACTTACAACTGTTTTCACTACCTGTCCGGTAATGTTGTAAATGGTTGCCTGTACATTAGATGCTTCTGTAAGCGTGTAGCCTAAGTTTGCCTCTTTTTTCGCCGGGTTCGGATAAATTGCTAGTTGTGATGCATTCTCGATGTCTGAAAT
>JAQICA010000189.1 GCA_027858775.1 Salinivirgaceae bacterium
CCATATAATAGGACGATAACTTTAATGTTTATGATAGTTGCAACTCATTCATAAATCGAAAGAGGAATATTTTTTCGAGATTTTAAAATTAAATAACAATTAAAATTAATTGACATGAGAAAGTTAACATTATTTTTTGTAGCCTTTATGTGTATTGGCTTTACAATAAATGCACAAATAGATTTGCAAGAAGGGTTAGTTGCGCACTATCCGTTTAACAGTAATGCAAATGATGAAAGCGGAAACGGGGATCATGGATTCGTAAACGGTGCAACACTAGTGCCCGATCGATTTGATAATGTAAATAGCGCTTTCAATTTCGATGGATATAATGACTATATTGAATGTGGAGGTGATGCAATTTTTGACGGTTCAGTTTCTGTAAGCCTATGGGTATACTTCGATGAAGTTAATTTTTCTGAAGTGAAAAGAATAATGGGTAAAGGACTTGCGAGTGATATAGACGTACCGGGCTGGTCAATAAACCTTTTAGAATCGAATAAGATCAATTTCTTTTGGGAAGATTATGAGGATACGAATAATAGTATCAGCAGCTCTGTTGAACTTGAAGCTTTAGAGTATTATCATCTCGTATTGACCATAGATCCGGTTAGTTCTGAGTATAAAATTTATATTAATAATAATCTGGAAGCAACTGGAACTATGACAAATCCACCTATGCCGAATAATGATAATCTACTGATTGGAGCGCGTATAGTAGAAGCTGGTATGGAGCGATATATGGATGGTAGTATTGACGACATCCGTATATATGACCGCACTGTAAACGAACAAGAGGTTCAGGCATTATATGGTGAAGGACAACCACTACCTATCGTTGAAAATGAATCAGGCTGTGAAGGTTCCACCATTCCAAGTTTAACTGCCTCGGGGCAAAATATAAAATGGTATGCTAATGAAAACCTAACATATTTACTTTTTGAAGGAAATGATTATTCAACCGGAGAAACTACAGCCGGAACATACACTTATTACGTAACCCAAACCATTGATGCCATTGAAAGTCAAGCGGTAGAAGTTACACTTACTATTAATAATTCTATTCCAAACGATCCTGTAGCGCCAAGCGGCCCATCGGAAATTTGCACAAGTACAATAGAAAGCTATTATACTGTAAATGAATCTGCCGGAACTGATAGTTATATTTGGCAAATAACACCGGATGATGCAGGAACAATTGCAGGAACATCAAATACAGGAACGGTTTCCTGGAATGAAATGTATTCGGGAGAAGCACAAATTTCTGTAATTGCCGTAAACAGTTGTGGCCAAAGCAATGCTTCTGAAGATTATTTGGTTACGGTAAATCAGGGAGCATATGTTACTTCACTATTGAACCAGGTAGCAGAGCTTGAATCACAACTTTCAACTGCAAATGATAGCATAATTGTTTTAAATAACATATTGGATGAGCCGCTCGATAGTATAATGACTTTAAATAACATGTTGGCAGATGCGAACGATAGTATTATGCTTCTAAATAACACTCTGACAGATGCGAACGATAGTATTATACTTCTAAATACTACACTGACAGAGGCAAACGATAGTATTATACTTCTAAATACTACACTAACAGAGGCAAACGATAGTATTATACTTCTAAATACCACACTAACAGAGGCAAACGATAGTATCACAACGTTAAATAATCAGCTTACAATAGCAAATGAAACTATTGAAGACCTTCAGGCACAAATAGCTGCATTACAAAACGGCTATGCAATAAACGGCGAACAGATAATAGACATAACAACCTCAGAAACATACGATTACCAGTTAATACAAGACGAAAATCAAATCACGGAACAAGTTAATTGGATTTTAACGGATGTAGACAATACTGTAATTCAGAATACTGTAGCCAATGAATTTGCTATTATGGCTGACGAGCTTGCAAACGGAGAATATTGGTTGTTTTGCAGATACAACAACGAATTTGTAGGTATGCAAAAGATAACAGCAAGCGATGAGATTTCAATTGCAAATACAAACGAACAAACAATCGAAATTTTTCCTAATCCAACAAAAAGCATTTTGAATATTACAGGCTTAGCAGACAATTCCAGAATTAAGGTTTATAATAACTCCGGAAGCTTAGTCTTAGAAAAGGAAAATGATTTAAGTTCTATTAATGTTTCAGGTTTAACAAGTGGAAGTTACTATTTGAATGTATATAGCGGAAAAGAATTAGTGACGAGTAAAAAGTTCATAAAAAAATAATTAACGGTCACTGACCATACATTTTTCAAAATACAGATAAAACAAAAGGGTTGTTCTCATGGAGGGCAGCCCTTTTGCTGTGTGCCGTGCATGTCAATTAACCAATGTCAACACGAGCCTGAAATGACCAATAAACGATCAGTTGAAAAAGTTGCGACTTTTTTCAACAAACTTTTAGTTGGTTCGTTAATATTGACCATAACGTAAGAATACGTACACGACTGCACAGCAACTTCCTGTGAAGATTAGAGGAACGCTGAAGCCAACCTTTACATTTCTACCTGTTTCACGATTCTATAATCGTATTATTTTCTTGCAGCTCCTGTTTTGTGCAATGCATGACCCATTATTGAAAATTAATTATTCTTTTTTTGCTGCAGGTCAAAAAAAGAATTAAAAACTGTGTCCGCCAACTGGCGTGAAACCCCGCCGCTCACAGAAAAATGTTAAAAATCTACTCATTATGACTAAAAGTTTGCGAACTCACACCGATTTTTGCTAAATTGGTGCTCAAACAGCGCAAATTTTGACGTCATGTATAAGCAGATTTTCTTAACCCATTTTTCTTCATGCGGCTGCAAAGCAACTTTTAATGATCTAATCAATTGATAAGACCCCATGCGGGCTGGCCTGATCAAATTGGCGGGCTAGCGTTGGGGTGAATGGTCAATCAAAACAAATGACATAAAAGAGGCTTATCCAGCTTTTATAAGTCATTTGATTGATTGACCAAAG
>JAQICA010000228.1 GCA_027858775.1 Salinivirgaceae bacterium
CCATATAAATGAGCATATTGCGGCAGGTGAGTATATCGAGTTTGGTAAATGGCGGGTCTTTGATCACATTTTGAGGAGCAAACACCACCATTTCGCGAATGGCATTGTTTACACGAAAGCCTTCGCCATCTTTGGTGAAAAACCTATTGATTCGTTCGGGCGATACGTCGGTCACAATGTTTGCATGGAAAACACCTCTGCGGGCTATCTCAATGGCATCTTTATCTAGATCGGTGGCAAATATCTGTAAGGTGAGGCTTTTATCCTTTTTTACCTGATCCATGGCCTCTTTACACAGCATCGCCAGCGAATAGGCTTCTTCTCCGGTTGAACATGCTGGAACCCAGGCGCGCAGTACATAGCGGTTGGGCAACTCGTTCAACAACCTGGGTAGAATTTCATCTTTCATCGTTTTCCAGACTTCGGGATCGCGGAAAAAACTGGTAACACCTATAAGCAACTCTTTAAAAAGAATTTCAAGCTCATTCGGATTTTCCTGGCACAAACGGACATTGTTGTTTATTTTATCGATCTGGTGAACACCTTTTCTCCTTTCGATGCGCCGCATCAGGGTGTTTTTCTTATACAACGAAAAGTCGTTTCCGGTTTGCTGGCGCAACAGGATTATCATTTTACCGAGGCTGTTTGTGCTCTTATAGTCGATTTCTTGTTCTGTTTTTGTGACCGGTATATATTTCAGAAAAGCAATTAATTTAGCAGGCAATTCATTGGCTGGCGATACAATATCGGCAATTACGGCTTCGGTGGCCGAGCGGGGCATGCCGTCGAACTTGGCCGAAGCAGGAGTTTGCACCAGTACGATTCCGTTTTTTTCCTTGATGGCTTTCAGCCCCAGGCTGCCATCGGAACCCATTCCCGAAAGAATAATCCCGATACTTTTGTCCTGCATGTCGTCGGCCAGCGAACGGAAGAATATATCGACAGGTAAACGCAGGCCGCGCGATTCGACCGGATCAAGCAAATACAGCGCCCTGTTTAGAATCGAGAGGCTCTTGTTAGGTGGAATCACATACACGCAGTTGGGTTGCACCTTAAGCCGGTCGCTTGCCTGAAATACCTTCATGGGAGTAATTCGCTGCAACAGTTCGGGCATAATGCCTTTGTGGGTTGGGTCGAGGTGTTGGATTACTACGAAAGCCATTCCATTGTCGTTAGGCATATTGCTAAAAAACTGTTCCAATGCTTCAAGCCCGCCTGCGGATGCGCCAATGCCCACTATGGGAAAGTTGGAGTCGCCAGATTTGCTTACTGGTTTGGTTTTATCTGTTTTTGACACCTTAATTTTTTTAGGGTATATTTTACTTATTTCTGATTTCATGGCGTAATTTAAGTTCTTAAAATCTATCGATTTAATGTGAATGCCAGATGAATGTGCATTTGCAAATTGGTAATTGATTACAAATACTTTACGGTATTTTTGTAAGTTACATTTTATATCTGGTTCGTGTTGAATCGTATTGTTATTTTATCCCCTGAACATTTTTCAAATTCAGTTTTCATAAAAGCACAACTATTACAAAATACAAGGGTGCGAGGGTAAAAAAAACAGCTCTTTTGCAAGCTGAAGCTGGGGGCATTTGGGCTGGGGCTTGTCCCGATGTCCATCCATACTCGTTAACTTAAGGGTTAATTCGAATTACTTTCAGGGAATTGTGAACGTCTCGAGCTAACAAAAGCGACTAGGAATAATCAAAGAGACAGTAAAGAAACAATTACAGATATCATAAAAGGGGTTTGTATCTTAGGGATTTAGGATGTGTTACCATGACTTATTTAAAAGCAATTGGGAATAAGTACGCTTATTATTTGAACAGACTCCCGCATGTTGGCGTATACAAAAAAAATGAAGGCAAATTTGAGTCGATAGATTGGAAAAATGTTTAAGGCTAGTAGTCTTGAATACTGCGACATGGAGGTCTATATTGGGAAAAAAGATAAGTTAAAAACAAGACTACTAATCTCTCCTGTTCCAGGTAAAATAGCCAGCGAAAGAATACGCAAAGCAGAACAAGGAGGTAAAAGATCTGATGATTATACGATATCAAAGGAATACAGAATCAAAGCACACTACAATCTATATATCACTAATGTTTCTTATTATTGTTTCGAAACCAATATTGAGATATTGATATTCAGGGATTTAAACAACTTTAATTATTTGATTCGCATTATTTGTAATGCTATTTGTTTTCAGTGAATTATAGTTTTTGCTTAGCGAAGTACTAATGGATCAGCAGAACATTCGGGTCGATATTATCTTAATAATACTATTTAAAAAACAAGAAAAGGAATAGCAAATTGTTGCTATTAT
>JAQICA010000238.1 GCA_027858775.1 Salinivirgaceae bacterium
AGTCTCACACACGGATTTTGGTTAAATACGCTAAAGTCCATCAAAAACGAGTCCTCATTTGGCACACAAACCATTCGGCCCGACGCCAAAAAAATAATGATTGAATACTCATCGCCCAACACCAATAAACCACTGCACCTGGGGCACATAAGAAATAATTTATTGGGGTTTTCGGTAGCGCGTATTCTGGAAGCTTGCGGCCATGAGGTGATAAAAGTAAATTTGGTAAACGATCGCGGAATTCACATTTGCAAGTCGATGGTGGCATGGCAAAAATGGGGCGAAAACAAAACGCCTGAAGATTTGGGCGTGAAGGGCGATAAGCTTGTTGGCGATTTTTACGTAAAATTTGACCAACAGTATAAAGCCCAAATTGCCGAGCTGATGAAAGAAGGGATGACGGAAGAAGAGGCAAAAAACAAGGCGCCACTGATTGAGGAAGCCCGCGAAATGCTTCGAAAATGGGAAAACAGAGATGCCAGTGTGCTTGAATTATGGGAAAAGATGAACCAATGGGTTTACGATGGCTTCGATGTAACTTACAAGACGCTTGGAATTGAGTTCGATAAAATATATTACGAATCGGAAACCTACAAAAAAGGAAAATCGATTGTATTAGATAGTCTCGAAAAAGGTTTACTTATAAAAAAAGAGGATAATTCGGTGTGGGCCGATCTCACAAACGATAAGCTCGACGAGAAAATTCTTTTACGTAGCGATGGCACTTCGGTGTACATGACACAGGATTTGGGAACAGCCGTGCAACGTTTCGAGGAGTACGATATTGATCAGCACGTATACGTAGTTGGAAATGAGCAAGATTATCATTTCAAGGTACTTTCTCTAATTTTGCAAAAAATGGGTTACCAGTGGGCAAGTCAGCTTTTCCACTTATCGTACGGTATGGTAGAGTTGCCATCGGGCAAAATGAAATCGCGCGAGGGCACTGTTGTGGATGCCGATGATTTGGTTGAAACCATGATACAAACAGCTGCCGACGTATCTACGGAAAGCGGCAAATTAAGTGGACTTGACAAAACTGAAATTGAAACAATAAATAAAATGGTGGCGCTTGGGGCTCTAAAATATTTCATGCTGAAAGTCGACCCGAAAAAGAACATGTTGTTCAACCCTGCGGAATCGATTGACTTTAATGGCAACACAGGCCCGTTCATCCAATACACCCATGCTCGTATACGTTCGCTACTGCGCAAAGCGGGCGTAGAAAACTCGCTGCCCGCCTTCGACGACACACTTGAACTGGCTCAGAAAGAGCTGGAGCTGATAAAAACCATGGCACAACTACCGGAGGTAATTGATGAAGCAGGGAAAAACATGAATCCCGGATCCATTGCCAATTATCTATACGATTTAGTGAAAGTGTTTAATCAGTTTTACCACGAACATTCAGTTGTAAATGAACCAGATGAAAGCAAACGCAATTTACGACTGAACCTTTCACACCAAACCGGAAAAATTATTAAGCATGGAATGTGGCTTTTAGGTATTGACGTGCCGGAACGTATGTAATATAATGAAAAACAGATGACGAAAAAAGCCACCGGAAAATCCGGTGGCTTTTGTTTTTATTCTCAAAATTATCCGATTATTGAATAATAATAGTTTGTGTAGCTGTTTTTGTATTGTTCCGAACCGATACTACATACATACCAGATGAAAGGTCGCTCAAATCAACAGTTGAATTAGTATCAATAGTCTCTTCGTATACTACCTGACCTACATTATTCACAACTTGAATAGTGTACACACCATCTACAGTTACCTTGAAAACACCGTTTGATGGGTTCGGGTAAACTTGCAGTTGGGCTTTGGTAAGCATGGTTGCACCAGTCATTTCAACGGGAACATCTATATCGGCACCAGCCACTGTAACTTCTTCGTTTACATCGGCATAACCATCTTTCACAACAGAGTAATTGTATGTTCCATCTGCCATGTTTACTGTAGCAAAACCACTTGCATTGGTCGTTAATTGGTTACCACCAATAGTAATTGTAGCACCTTCTATGGCACCTTGCTGGTCTGTTACGGTAAAATTAACGGCATAAGTGTCAGCGGCAGCTACAAGTTCTGATAATTTCACCTGTACGGCATTGTGAATTTCACGGTCGTTTACATCATCGCTCATATTATTAACAAATGC
>JAQICA010000008.1 GCA_027858775.1 Salinivirgaceae bacterium
GAAATGTTGTATGGGCATATTGTTTTCTACATAGGTTTATTAGCCCGATAAAGTACGCGTGCGACCTATTAAAATCGAAAATGGCAACAGAGATAAATTGATCGTCGAAAAAGCGGAGAACTTCCTCTGCGCTAGTAGCTACAAAAACATTGAAGAATCGTTTGAAAATGGATTTGAATCCAATTAAGTTCTCCGGTTCATTGTCGAGATAAACGATATTTTCTTTTGTTTTCATAGTGTGAAGAAAAAAGCAGCTCTGCGTTATGAATTGGTACTAAATAAAAACAGAGCTGCCGGTTCAACGTTTATTGAAATCTTTAAACTACCCCTTGCGCGTTAGCGAACCGGGGCCGGTTTTTTATCACTAGAACGACTCAAAATCGCTGTCGTTGTCGTCTTTCATGTTTAATGTGTAGCCCTGACTACCGGTGCTCTTCGGTTCAAAGGCTTTTGCAGACTGAGCTTTGGGTATTCGGGTTGTTTTCTTGCTTTTTTTGAAAGATGTTTCGTCGCCCAATTTGAAGAACGACACCACATCTTTCATGTTGTCGGCCTGACTGTTAAGCTCTTCTGCACTTGTGGCCAACTCTTCCGATGCGGCTGCATTTTGCTGTGTAACCTGGTTTAATTGTTGAATGGCTGCATTTACCTGTTCCGCTCCTGCCCGTTGCTCGTTGCTGGCTGCCGAAATTTCGTGTACGAGACTCGTGGTTTTTTGCACGTTCGGTATCATCAACTTCATCTTCTCTCCCGAAGAGTTTGTTAACTCGAGGCTTACACGAGACAGGTCAATAATTTCGTCGGCTGCATCTTTACTGCGTTCGGCCAACTTGCGCACTTCTGCTGCCACTACGGCAAATCCTTTTCCGTATTCGCCTGCCCTGGCAGCCTCTACAGCTGCATTGAGTGCAAGAATATTTGTTTGTCGGGCAATTTCATTAATAATCTCAATTTTTTGAGTAATGGTTTTTACCGATGCGAGTGATTCTTCAGCCTTTTGGGCTACTTCGGCTATTCCCTGATCGGCAGCGGTAGAGATTTTCTCTGTTTCATTGGCATTGGTGGTGTTCTGTTGAATATTGGTTGTGATTTGTTCCATGGTAGATGAAACCTCCTCGGCGCTCGATGCTTGCTCTGTGGCACCTTGCGACAGTTCCTGTGAGCTATTGCTGATTTGACTGCTGGCCGATGCCAGGTTGTCTGTTTCGCGCAAAATTTCAGAAATTATTCCTTTCAGCTTTTCCGTCATCGCGTTAAGCGCAGTAGCAAGTTTCCCCACTTCATCTTTTTGGTCAATATCTAACGATATATTTAAATTACCTGCAGCAATTTCTTCGGACATGCGTACAGCACGTTTTAGCGCGCTTGAAATGGAGCGGCTCAGTAGCGTGATAATCAGAAAAAACACCCCTATTGAAAGAATCACAGCAAATATGATAGCATTTCGTGTGCTATTTACTACCCCCATTAACTCAACTGTATATAGTGATACAGCAAGGTAACTGTTAATTTTTTCGATGCGTTGGAAGTACATAATCTTGTCTTTCCCTTCGTAAATATAATCCAATTTACCCTCATCCTTGCCTGTTGCCGTAATTTGGTCGATAGTGGTGGAAGTTCCGCCTTCATCGGTTGGATGAATGACGAGCGTTCCTTTATTATCTATCAGAAATGGATATCCGCTTGCAAAATAGTGTTTACTATCGAATATTTCTTTGATTCCCTTCATGTCTTTTTCGGGCACTCCAACGTAGAGCATCCCTTTTATTTCGCCATTTATGCGAATAGGTTCATAAGCGGCTAAGTACCACATACCCACAACCAAGGCTCTACCTGTGTAAGTTGAGCCTTGTTCAATGGACTGCACTACCGGCGATGAGTTCGGAATAAACGTTCCGGTTACGCGCTGCCCATTTTCGTTCATTACATTGGTGGAAATACGAAGATAACCACGATCAATTTTCTGGAAAATGGTCACCGTGGCATTAGTCATTTCCTGAATTTTGTCTACAATTTCTTCATTGTCTTTAATTTGACGATCGCCCACTGTCCAACGAGGAATTTCTGCGCTGTACCGCTGGTTAGTTTCCTGGTTGGCCGCATTTACCATAAGAGTTTCCTCTTCACTAATTTGAATGTCGCCCAAACTGTAAAAGTATTGATGTGCAACCAATAAGTTGGAGTTTACCTTTTTTTGGTTCACTTCAACCTGATTTTCAATATACATGCTCAAATCTTTCACTTGCTCGGTCATACGAGTATCCGTATCTACCAGAACTTTATCGCTGAGTGTGTTTACCATGTATATGCCCAGAACTGCAAGAATTGCAGTTATCGTCAGACTTAAAAAGAAATTGAGTCTGAAGCCGATTGGATAGTCTTTAATTCGTTTCATATCTGTTGGTTTATAGTTTTGCTACTTTATAACCAACAGTCGTGCCACGCACATTCATTTTATTGACATACAGCCCCTTAACCCATATTCAAGAGGGAACAAACAGGATAACTAGCACGATATTTCGTATTTTTATTACATATCGTTTATACCGGGCGTTCTATATTCAGTTTTTTCATGCGCGACTCAAGCGTAGATGGGTGAATATCAAGGATTTCAGCAGCTCCTCCTTTACCTCTTATTCGCCATTTTGTTTGGCGCACTACCGCCAGAATGTAATTGCGTTCGTGTTCTCGAAGTGTGACGAGATTTGATGGATTAGCTGGCTTATTATCAATAGTTTTTAGCCAGTTATTTATTTCCAGAGTGTTGCCTGTACTGAGGACGTGAGCACGCTCTACGATATTTTGTAGTTCTCTGATATTTCCGGGCCATGCGTATTTCCAAAACTGATCCATTACTTCGGGTGGAACAATCGATACAATTTTCCCTTTTTCTTTATTGAATTTATCTAAAAAATGGTGAGCCAAAAGGGGGATATCCTCTTTGTGCTCCCGCAAAGGCGGAATGGTTATGGGTACAATATTTAGCCGAAAAAATAAATCGGAACGAAACTCCTTGTTTGCAATGGCTTCTTCCAGATTGCGATTGGTAGCAGCTACAAGCCGGAAGTTTGTTTTTATTGACATATTGCCACCAACACGTTCAAATTCGCCCTCCTGAAGTACTCGAAGGAGTTTAGATTGAATATTAAGGGGGAGCTCGCCTATTTCATCTAAAAATAGCGTGCCATTGTGTGCCAGTTCAAATTTGCCTATTTTTTGTTTGTCTGCACTCGTAAATGCACCTTTTTCGTGACCAAAAAGCTCCGATTCTACAAGATTTTCGGGAATGGCAGCACAATTTACTTTTACCATTACATTTTCTGATCGGTTACTTTGTTCATGTATAGCATTGGCAAATAGCTCCTTGCCCGTGCCTGTTTCTCCAAGTAAAAGTATGGTTGTATCGGTATTGCTTACTTGTAATAATTGTCCTAAAACACTTTGCAGCGCGGGACTTTGGGTTACAATATGTTTGTGCGTCGCTTGTGTTTCTTTATGTATCAGCTTAAGCTGAATATTTTCTTTTTCTATTTGTTTTTTTAGTTGCGCAATTTCGGCGTTCGACTTTTCCAGTTCTGTGTTTTTTTTCTGTAAATCGGCGACCAGATTAATATTTTTTTCGCGTAGCTCTGTTGCTTCTATAGCGTTCACAATAGATTGCTGTAGGTCTTTATAGTCCCAAGGCTTGGGCATGTAGCGGAATATTCCTCCTTGATTTACGGCGTCTATAATAATTTCGGGGTCGCTATAGGCAGTAACCATAATGATACTTAGCCAGGGAAATGCTTTAATAATTTGTGCAGCCAGCTCCAGCCCACTTATTTTGGGCATGCGTTGGTCAGTTACCAACGTTTGAATATGGTGTTTAGAAATTATTTTCGCTGCTTCTTCCGGTTTGGTGGTGGTATACACTTCAAACCATTTCTGCATGGTTAATTCAAACGTTAATAAATTATTTTTTTCGTCGTCAACGTATAAAATCTTTTTCATCGAGGTTTGTGGGTAAAGTAATCGTAAATTTGGTTCCAACTCCCTGTGTACTATCTATGTGAATTTTTCCTTTATGGTCTTCTACAATGCCGTGCACAATGGATAGCCCCAACCCGGTGCCTTCGCCAACCGGTTTGGTTGTATAAAACGGATCGAATATTTTTGCGCGTACACGTTCCGGTATTCCGCAGCCATTATCAGCAACTATTAATTGGAGCGTATGGGTGGCTTTGTTGCGCACGGTTTTTATTACAATTTTGCCTTTCTCATCAATGGCTTGTATGGCATTTAGCAAAATATTAAGTATCACCTGACTCAGCTTGCCCTGATTCCCCATTAGGGTATTGTCTTTCGTCATCTGCTGCTCTATTTCTATGTGGTACTTATATTTATTTCGCAAAATAATGAGTGCCGAATCTATCAATTCTTTCAGGTCGGTGTATGTTCGCTTATCATCGTCGATGCGCGAAAATGTACGCAGGCTAGACACAATTTCAGTTGTACGCATTACACCTACTTTAATAGTTTTTACTAATTGATGAACTTCGTTTTTGGCTTTGTCAAGCATTTTTTTCTGTTCGAGAAGCTCTTCATTACTGCCCAACTGGACGTCAAGTTTTTCAAATAGCGGATTGAGCATTTCCATCAAATCGAGCATCAAAAGCTCGAGTCCGGTTACTCCACTGTTGATATAATTAATGGGATTGTTAATTTCGTGCGCAATGCCTGCAGCCAAAATACCAACCGAGGCCATTTTTTCTGAATGTACAAGTTGTGATTGTGTGTCTCTTAACTTTTCTAACAGCGTTGTTAATTCTGTATTTTGCAAGGCTAGCTGTTCGTTAGAGCTCGTCAACTCTTCATTCAGGGCGGTTATTTCTTCGGTACGTTCCTGCACCAACTCTTCCAGTTTATCGCGATGCTTAGTAAGTTCGCTGTGCAGTTTTCTTAATTTATTAACCATTTTGTAATGGTCTGTCATATCATTCACAATAATTTGCACATTGTCTTCGTCGCTATTACTAAATACAATTGCCTTAATTTCAACAATTTTCTCATCATGGTCGACACTTTCCCACTTTAAGGTAAAGGGTTTAATCCGATGTTTTTGGATCAATGCATCGTAGGCCCGGATTGCTTCGTCGTAGTTTCCGATTTTTATTCCCGATAATTGTGTAAAATGCAGGCCAATAATTTGTGTTTTATCGTAGCCCAAAAGTTCATGAAACGCCTGGTTGCTACTTTTTACCACACCATGTTTGGTGAGCGTTAGAATTCCGGAGGGTGCAGTATCAATTATAGTACGGTACCTTTGTTCGCTTTTTTTGAGTTCTTGTTCAGCCCTGTAGCGACCAGTAACATCCCTAACAAGAGCCTGAAAAAGGTTAGGATTAACCTGTGTGATTCGGTTTAGCGATACTTCGGTATGAAATATTTCTCCATGTTTATTCAGGTGTTCCCATTCGAAAAATTGTGGTTCGCCTGCCAGTGTCTTCTCAATTATTTCTTGTGCTTTTTGCGTACTTACTGAACCGTTAGATTGCTTTTCGGGGTGCATTTTAAAAAAATTCATTACATGCCCCGGTTTACTTGAGTCTTCGAATAGCGCTAACGCTTTTCTATTCCACTCGATGAGCTCCATACCTTCAAATATGAGTATGGCATCGTTCGATTCATCGAACAAGGCCTTGTAGCGTTGGTCTTTTAATGCCTTGCTTTGCTCTATTTGTTTTGTTTTGGTAATATCTTCAATCAGCCCAATGTTCGTATTATTATTACGGCCTTGTTTTTCGTGTGGCCGTATCGACATGCGCACATCGATGGGTGAACCATCTTTCTTTTTAAACTGAACCTCTACCACAGTAATCTCGTCACGTTTTTTAAGCTGATCGAGGATTTTCTTACGATCGTTGGGATCTACATAGAGGTCATTTTCAAGGTTTTTGATATTTTCGAAAACATCTTCTTTGGAAGAATAGCCTAAAATACGCACAAACTCACAGTTCAGGTCAATAAACTTGCCTGCTACTGTGGTTTCAAAAATGCCTATAGGTGCATTTTCAAATAATGCTTCTATTTGTTTAAAGTCGGCCATGGTCATCAGTTTTGACTTTGGTTCAATCGGATTTATCTGCCATTTGTCGAGTTAGTTAAACAACAAAAGTATCGAAAATTAGTGAGCTGACAATATGGATTATTCGAACTGTACAATTTAAGAAAAAAAGATGCTTATTTCACAATTACATTTTTTTATTTTATAAGATCGATTAATTTGAATTTTCTTGAAATATTTTTTGTTGGTTAAGAAATATGTTTTACTTTTGCACCGCTTTACTACAAAAAGCCGATGTAGCTCAGTTGGTCAGAGCAGCTGATTTGTAATCAGCAGGCCGTGGGTTCGAATCCCTCCATCGGCTCAAAGGTCTCCCAAAAGGAGGCCTTTTTTTGCTTTATGACTTTCCGTATCGTGCTTATTTACAGCAAAT
>JAQICA010000034.1 GCA_027858775.1 Salinivirgaceae bacterium
TGTGCCGGAAATGTATCCTATTTCTTCTCCTGTGGCGGATACTAATATTGCGTTGACTTTGGTTTCTTCTTTAATTCTTCCCTCCTGCGCAACCCATTCCGTCATTTCTAGTCCATCAAAAAAACTTTCTGGTTCATGTGTGAATCTTATTTTCATACACGTGAATATACGTCCTGCTGTAACAATGTTTTCGAAGCCAATAACTTCTTTTGTTATCTTGATTTGATTTGGGGAGTCAATGTCTGAATAAATCCATTTAGTGCCAATGCTCATAGGATAACGGTATTCGAGGAGGGGTTCTTGATAGAAATTAATATCCTCTTTGAGTATTGTAGGCTGATGAAGTTTTGCCAATTGGTATGTCAATATATCTGTTGGGTTATGTCTTTCTTGTTTTGTCTTCCTTGAATTGGCATACAGTTTTAATCCGGATACTGTGTTGGTCTTGTAAGTTGTTATTCCGTACGGAGTTTCTACAACTTTTTTTAGCGCCAGCGTGTCGCCCAAGGTAGTGTCTTTGGTTACTTGAATCGTAAAATCTTCAGTAATGTCAATAGTGTCAGTAATTTCAGTCATTGTCTCATCCGAATAAACGAGGTCTTTTAATGTTCGGGTATACTCCCATTTGTTCCCGACTTCAAGAGGGAAGTGTGTGATCGTCATCGGAGTTGAGTCTTTTTGGTCGGTGCAGGCTATTAGTATGAGTCCCAGTATAGCCAGTGTGATAATTGTTCTCATCGGATTCTGTCTTTTAAGATTTTTAACTTTCCTCAAATGTACTATTTTTTTACGGTTTATTTTTTATCAAGTGTTTGGTAGAATAGAGGGGCAGAAAGCCCCTCATTCTGTCATTTTAGTTCGTGTAAAGCCATAAAGACATTGCGCTGTTTTAGGATCTCTTTTATCGATATTAAGTCACCTATATTTACATGCCCTATCGTATAATGGTGTGTAGTTCCCGAATACTGTTCTTCAATGTTTTGTAGTGGTAGCAAATCGGGCACCGCCGGATCCTGATACCGAAAATAAACTTTTATCGTTACATCGTTGGTTTGTTCGGGCACTGATGCAAAGTTGTGCTTTTTGTATTCATACTTATAGTTATGACTCAATGCTGTTATGTCTGATAAAACAGCCGATCCGGTGGGATGACTGCCTGCTCCTTTGCCGAACATCAGTTGCTTGTCGTAGGCTTCTCCATCAATAATTACCCCGTTGTACTCTCCATCGACATTGTAAATGTAGCTTGATTTTGAAATAAAGGCCGGAATTACAAATAATGCAATTTTTTGCGCTTCTGTTTTGTAAACTTTAGCTATGAGCTTTATTTTTTGTCTTTTTTCATTGGCAAATTGAATGTCGAACGTGTCTATTGTGGAAATGCCCGTGAAAAAAACGTTATCCGGGCTCACAATGGTGCCAAAACCGTGCAAGGTTAGAATTATTAGTTTGTACATGGCGTCATATCCATCCACATCAAACGTCGGGTCGCTTTCGGCAAAGCCTTTTTCCCGGGCTTTATTCACGGCATCGCGGTAAGCAGCATTGTGCTTTTGCATTTGCGTTAATATGTAGTTCGACGATCCGTTTAAAATACCTGTAATTTCGTTTAGTAAATCGTTGTCATAGTATTCTTCCAAATTCCGAATAATCGGAATACTGCCGCATGCCGATGCATCGTACAGCAGGCTCGAACCTGTTTGTTGCTGTAGCTTAATTAATAGTTGCAGATTTTCGGCAATCATTTTTTTATTGCCCGAAACTACATTTTTGCCATTTCGTAATGCCGTTTCTACGATTTTTAGAGCCTCGCGGTCGTCATCGATGAGTTCGGCAACAGTATTTATTTCGTTACATGTCAGGATATCATCGGCGTTGTAGCTAAAATAATCTGAATCAATCGATCGGGTTTTCGATTTGTCCTGTACTACAATTTTTCGTATTTGAGCCCGGGTCGATGGGGACTTTTCAAGCACCTCGTATAAACCACGACCTACATTGCCAAATCCAAATAGTCCGATAGTGAGTTGTTTATTTGTCATGATGTTTTGTTTTTACCTTTTAAAAATGAAGTGATTATGTTGCCTATTCTGCGGTTTTCAACTAAAAAACCATCGTGTCCGTAATCCGAAGGGATTGTTTCCAACGTCGCATTGTCGATCATTGCCCGCATTGTTTTTTGCTCCTTTGCAGGGAACAAAATATCAGATGAGATGCTGATTATTAGTGTTTGTGCTTCAATCTGCAAAAGCGCATTTTCTAATGATGATCGACCGTTTGCTACGTTGTGCCGATTAAATACACCAATCATAAACCGATAAGCGTCTAGGGTGAAGCGCTGTGCCAGCTTTTCGCCCTGATAACGTTGGTACGATTGTGCCTTGTGCTTTCTGCCGGTGTTCGTATCTGCTTGTGATTTGTTGAATATTTCCGGAGTTCGATAGCTAAGCATGGCAATGGCGCGGGCAGTTGCAAGGGCTTGCACTTGATTACTGCATTCTGTGGCCATCAATTGTGCTTCGTTAATTGCAATATTCCATGGCGACGCATAGTAGCTTGTAGCAATAAGCAGTAAGTTGCGAACTTTATGCTTATGCCTTATGGCATATTCCAATGCAATAAACCCACCTATTGATGCCCCTGCGAGCGCATGTAGGTTCTTGATATTTATGCTTGTCAGGAGTTTGCTGAACAGCATGGCAATGTCTTGCGGCGAAAGTTGCACACGTTTCGATGCCTGCGGATTTTTTGTGCGAATGTTTTCGGCAGACGTCGATCCATAACATGACCCGGGAATGTTGGGGCAAATTATAAAGTATTTTTCCGGATCGAATGCGCAGCCCTTTCCAATTATCCCCGGCCACCACTTAGCTGCATTGCTGTCGGCTGTAAGGCCGTGTACAATGAGAATTCCATTGGAACCCCGTTGGTTTAAGCGTCCCCAGCAATGGTAGGCAATGGTAATGTCCTCTAATAAATGTCCTTCGCAAGTCAGGAAATCGCTTATTACTACGCATTTTTTATGAGTTTCGATTGTAGATATTTCTGTGAACATAGATTGTTATTTTTAAGTGTTTAGCGCCCTTTCAAAATCATTAATAATGTCGTCGATGTGTTCAATGCCAATCGATACACGTATTTGGGCTGGCGTTATTTCTGCTTTTTTTTGTTCTTCGGTGGTAAGTTGTTGATGGGTAGTAGTTGCGGGTTGCAGTACCAGGGTGCGATTATCGCCAACGTTGGCCATGTGGCCTGCTAACTTAAATTTGTCGATTGCTTGTGAAGCTTTATTTGCACCTCCTTTTACATCAAATGTTAGCACTGCTCCGTAGCCGTTTCTTAAGTATTTGTTTGCTTCTTTGTGCGATGGATGATGAGGTAGGCCCGGATAACTTACCGATTCCACGTTTGTGTTTAGTTCCAGCCATTTAGCCAGTTTTATTGCATTGTCTGCCTGTCGCCGGGCACGTAACGAAAGAGTTTCGACTCCTTGAAGTAACAGGAAACTGTTGAACGGACTCTGCGATGAACCTAAATCGCGCAGTAACTCAGCCCGGGCACGTGCAATAAATGCTAAATTGTCAAATTCAGTTGTGAAAGTCAGTCCCTGATACCCGGCTGAAGGTGTGTTTAGTAATCTGAAACGCTCTGTTTTCCAGTCAAAAGTTCCTGCGTCTACTATGATGCCGCCCATGCTGTTTCCGTGTCCGCCAATCCATTTTGTGGCCGAGTGTGTAACGATGTGAGCTCCGTGTTTTATGGGTTGACAAAAATAGCCCCCGGCTCCGAATGTGTTGTCTACAATAATTGGGATTTTATGAATGTTGGCAATATTAGCAATAGCTTCAAAATCGGGTATGTGGAAAGACGGATTACCAATTGTTTCCAGATATATACCATGGGTGTTTTCGTCAATTAGTTTATTAAACGATTCTGGCTTTAAGTTTTGGGCAAAACGAACTTCGATTCCGAAGTTTCGTAGTGTTACCTTAAACTGATTATGACTTCCGCCGTAAAGATATGGCGATGTTACAATGTTGTCGCCTTGTGCTGCAATTGTTGCAATGGCAATAAGTTGTGCTGCATGCCCGGACGATACTGCCAGTGCCGCTTTTCCGCCTTCCAGTGCTGCAATCCGATTTTCTAAAACTGCGTTCGTTGGGTTGCTGATGCGAGTGTAAATATTGCCTTCTGTCTCTAATGCGAATAATGCTCTTGCATGCTCCGCACTTTTGAATGCATACGATGCCGTTTGGTATAGCGGTGTTACCCTCGATCCGGTACTTTCATCGGTAGCCAGGCCTGCATGGATTTGTTGTGTTTCGAATTTCATATATTTTGTCTTTTTGGTTCATAATAGTACATACCTTTCCCTGTTCGGAATATCTTAGTATTTCGATTAAGGAGTTGTTATTCAGTGTTTAATGTGGTGTTATACTGTGTGCATAAAACCTGCTTCCCGTGCCCTGAGTGGGGGCTGAATTTTTATTATCATGAGAATATTAAATTAGGATGGCCGATTCTGATATAGTGCATTTGTGCTATTTTGTATAGTGCTGTATTTCTTGTTCTTTCTTCGACAAGCGATGTGTTACTTTCATGTAATAGTTTTCGTGAAAGTGCTTGTGCATTAGGACTGCCAACGTATTCGCGAATTTTGCATGTACATCAAAGGCTACTGCATAACGTTCAAGTAGTTTAATATTGGAAATTGGATAACCAGATCGCAACTTCCCAATAAGTACAAGAGCCGCTGTTGTGTTCTTTGTAATAATTGTTGCCTTTTGCAACTGCGTGTGACTGTTTTTCTTGTTGCTAACAATAATTATTGGTTTTTGTGGTGTTGAGCAGTTATACGATAGTTTGGAATGTGGTTTTTTTGTTTGTGTGGGAGACCAAAATTCTACATTTATTCCAGCTTGAGTAATGCAGTTTACTACCTCTTTGTGTAAAACCCCTGATCCGGCATCGCTCATAAGTTGTAGTGTTTTAATACTTATGTTGTAAATGTTTGTGGCTTTCGTTATCATGCGTGGATCGCCTGTCTGTATTCCCAGTGAATCTTTCCAGAATAGCAGTTTTTCAGCATTTGCTTTTAATGCAATTTCAGCAGCAGTATAATCTGTTCCACCACGTCCTACGAGGCATTTTTCTCCATGGATGTTGATGCCGTAAAATCCCGGAACAATTTGCCATTCATCTGTTGTAGATTCAATTACGTCTCTGCATTTACCCGGCAGGGTAGTATATTTTGCATTTGTGTAGTTTGTGCTACAGGTTAGTCCAATGGTTTCAGGTAGTAGTATGCAGTGGTTTTTACCGATGAATCCTCCAATTACTATTGCAGATAATTGTTCCCCGGTCGATACAATTTCTGCGAAAAGAGACTCTCGCGCCTGTTTTCTGTAGTTGCTTATGTTTGCAGTGAGCCCGGCAATGTGTTTTTTTATTTTGATGATAGTTTTTCTCCGAAGACTCGTGTCTTGAATGTATAAACACCATTTTAGATGTGTGTCGTATAGGCGTTTTATTATTTCCGGATGGTTTTCCTTTGATTCCAGTGCGGTAATAATTAAATCGGTTACTCCGAAAAGTGCAGAAACGACAATGACTTTTTTGCCTGTATTTATACCAATTGATGGTATTACGCAGCTCAACTGCTGTGGCGTTTTTAGCGTCGATCCGCCAAGTTTATGTACGGTTATGGATTGCATGCTCAATAAAATTATTGTTTGTACTCTCGGGAGGTAACTGTGTTCCCTCGGGTATAAAATGAATTGCTTGAAGTTGAAAACAGTAGTATTTCGATTTTTCGAAATGTTGTTTTCGTACGGAATGTGGCGCAGTTAAAGGTGTTTTTTGATATGCACTAACCGCGCATTCGCATGCAACATGAGCAGGAGGAAGTGAATGTAAACGCCTGGTGGCGCATTTTAACTTGTGTGGGAAGTGTTGAATTTTGTCGTTTCATTGTCATTTAATTTGTTATTATTCCCTATGGGCAGGTATTGGCACCTTACAGTTGTTGGTTGCCAGAGTTTCACCGAGCCTGATCTCTCCACTCTTCTTTATAACTCAAACAACAATTCCGAGGAGTTGTGTATTTGAACTTGCGCTGCAAATATCGACCTACTTTTTTTGTAAAGCAAAAAAAATGCGAATTATTTTTAATTCGCATTTCTAATCTCTCTATTTTAATCAATTAATCACTCTGATTCTTTGAAGCCTACAAGTATGGAAACACATCCGTTGGCTAGTTTTTCTTGTGTGTTTTCCATTTCCGGCACTTCTATTTCTACAATAATTTGCTGTGTAGTATTCGATTCAAAGTCCCACGACTTTGCTAGATTGTGTTCTCTATTGTCGAACAGCGTCTTGTCTTTCGTGTCTTTCAGTTTAAACCCAATATCGCCTAGTTGGTCTTCGGAACAAATCATTACGCGGTATTCCTGATCGGCGTAAAATGTAAGTACCAATTCTGCTATATCACCTTCGTTTAGCAGGGCACTGTTTATTTGTCCGTTAAAAATATAGGGCTCCAGTTGGGGGATGCAGGTGTTTTTTGTGTATTTTCTACATTGTGCCTGAGCGTTTCCAATGGCTGATAGTGATATCAGAGCGGTAATAAGTATCGTAAATATATGCTTCATCTTAACCAAATTTTATTACAATAATAGTGTTTTCATTAATGATGTCCAAAATTACGGCTTTGTTATTTTGTTTCTCAGCTCCAGGAGGTAGTCAGAAACGTTTCGCAATGTTTCTTCGTCTATCTCTACAGTGCTTTTGCCTTTGAATGTTGTCTTGTTTGTTTCTGTGTTTGTATTTACCTCGGTTTCGCTGGATGTAATTGTAACATCTTCGTAAAGTTTAGCCAATTCTTTTAGCGAATTAAGTACATCTCCAGACTTGTGGTTTTCTTTTGCATGTGGCTCGATAAGTCTTATCAGACTGTTTAACGATAATTTTTGTTCGCCAATGCGCTTTACAATGGCTTCATTGGGATTCGACTTGTTTATCGATGCCGTGGCGAGGTAGTTACCTTCGATCCAACCTCCCGAAATAATCATTACTGCAACTAAGCCCCGGTTATTATCTTTCAAATATGCATCTACATTGCTGTAAATATCTGTAATTATGTATAGCAGAGAATCGCGGTTAGCGATATTTTTTTCAAGCTTTTCCAATGCAAAAATGTCTTGGTTTTGCGGAATTTGAAGCGATTCTGTTAGCTCCCGAATACTCGACAAATAGTTGACGCTCTCTTGCACCTGGTCAAAAATTCTTGCATAACTTAAGTCGGCACCGTAAACACCCAAGTTCAAAGCTTGCGTTGTTTGATCAATGTAATACTGCTTTCGCGATGTCGGATTCATAAGCGACGGCGTAAAGCTCATGCCGGCTTCCCGCACTATTTGCGCCATTTCTAATGGTGATGGCACATTATAGAATATTTTTTCAACAAGTTTTTTATCCGTGGCCGACTTTTCTTCCTGTGTAACGGCCGTTGTATCTACCTGTTTGCCGGGTTCTGTACTGCACATCGAAAATAATGCGCTGATAATGAGTAGTGTTAATGCTTTCTGCACGATCATATATTTTTTTTAAAAGATACAAACAATTCCAGTTGCATCAAATATGGTTAACTGATTTTTTATAAAAAAGGTTTCATCCGGAGGAAATATTTTTCATTGCTCGAATGGAACTC
>JAQICA010000052.1 GCA_027858775.1 Salinivirgaceae bacterium
ACCAGTACCTATACAGGGTCTGTGGCTTTCAGGTTCTTCTTGGGTGCAAGCAATATAGTAACCTATTTCGACGACGTTGAAATAATTGAAGAACCAACTGTAAATGTTAATGTAATTAGCGCCAATTTAAGCAACGAAGTGATCATGTTTCCTAATCCGGCTACCGATATATTGAATGTACATGTTAGGACTAAGTACAACGAAAAAGTTGCAATTAGCATTATCGATTTGCAAGGTCGTGTTCTCTCTACGAAAAGATATGTAGCTACATCCGAAGGGATAAATACCTTTCAATTTGATGTACAAACCATTTCACAAGGAAATTATTTGGTGAAAGTAAGTACTTTGGCGTCTGCCACATCAAAAATAATTGTGATTAAAAGATAGTCTCTTAGTTTTTGATAAATACACGCTCTGCCGACAACCTGGTTGTTGGCAGAGTTAATTATAAATTTTTATTATTATAAACACATGAGAAATTACATAAGACTAAGTTCAGTCATAGTTTGTTTTTGCATTACTTTGCTTTTTACGAGTGCAAATGCTGTGAATTACTATGTGTCCGCATTAACAGGGAGTAACAACAACACAGGTTTGTCTGAAACAGCTGCATTTGCATCTGTTCAAAAAGCATCAGACCTTACCAATCCAGGTGATAATGTGTATATTATGAACGGCACTTACACCGATGTGAATTGGAACTCCAAAGGACATCAATGCGTTTTAACTATAACGCGCTCGGGTAGTGCAAGTGGTGGGTATATTACTTACAAAAACTACCTCAACCATAAACCCAAACTTTCGGCAGTTAATTGCACATGGGGATGTGTGGAAATTTACGCCAGTTATATAAAATTCGAGGGTATGGAGTTGGAAGGTACAAATTCAAGCATCACTTATGATTATGCCAAAAGTGTGTTTGATGAATATTGTGCAGGAGGTCGCGACTGGGGTAAAATTGCAAAAGTAAATATCAATGGCTTGGTGGTAAAGGGTGTCGACCATGTTTATTTGAGCAATTGTATCGTTCGTGATTTTTCGGGGGGTGGAATTGCTGTTGAACGTGTCGATTATGCATATGTTGAATACAATACAGTATACAACAACGCATGGTATATGATGTATGCCGGTAGTGGTATCAGCTTGTTTCATTCGAGAGATATTGATACCAATACCACTGATTATAAAAACGTTATTAGGGGTAATGTCTGTTACAACAACAAATGTCTTATTCCTTGGGCTAGTGGTTCGCAGCCTTATAGTATGTCTGATGGTAATGGTATTATTCTCGATAACAATACCAACTCTCAAATAAGTGAAACTCCATACAATGGCAGAACTTTGGCTGAAAACAACATCTGTTACAACAACGGTGGTGGTGGTGTTCACGGTTATACCTGTGCTAATCTCGATATCATCAACAACACGGCATATAATAATGGTACGAATATGGGGTATGCCGATATTGATGCGCAGAGTTGCACCAATTCAAGAATCTATAACAACATCATGTATGGACGCACCGGAGGCAAATGCAATGGCAACGATGCAGGAGCAGTTTACGATTACAATGTGTATTACAATGGTTCTGTGAATAAAAAAGGCACTCACGATAAAGTGGTCGACCCAGAATTTATGCAATTACCAACCATTACATCGGGTTTAGCCGATGTAACAACAGCCGATTTTCGCTTACAAGCCTCAAGTCCAGCCATCAACAATGGAAGTAATGCAGTTGGTTTATTTAGTGCCACAGACATACTAGGACTTGCTCGTCCGGTTGGTCTTTCGACCGATATGGGTGCTTATGAATATCCGACCGTAATCACCAAAACAGAAATAAATGTTAAACAAGGTTCTACAAATATTCCTGACAATACCGGTACATTCGATTTTGGCGATGTTGCTTATGAAACACCCAAAACCATAACTTACACCATCGAGAACACTGGCGACCAGGTGTTGAATCTGACAAACACACCAAGAGTAGCACTTACAGGAACGGGCTATAGTCTTGCTGCCGATGCTCCAGATTCTATCCCGGCATTTGGAACAGCTACTTTCCAAGTTGCATTAACTACTAGTGCTGCCGCTGCTAATTATTCGGGTGCTGTTAGTATAGCTAACGACGATTTAGACGAAAATCCATACAATTTCACCCTTACTGGTGCAGGATATGACGGAACAAAGGCTACCCAGACAATTACATTTCCTGCGTTACCAAAAGGAACTGTTGGAGGGGCAAACTTTGAACCTGAAGCAACATCGAGTGTCGGATTAATTATAACATACTCAAGTTCAAACACAAACGTAGCAACAATCGTTGATGGGAAAATTCATCCTATTTCCGAAGGCACTACCACCATTACTGCTTCACAAGCAGGCAATGCAAGTACAAATGTGGCAAAAAACGTTACACAATTATTAACCGTAATTCCTGAAATTCCTGAAGGTGGAAGCGAATTGATAGAAAACTCGACCTTCGAATCAGGTTCAACTGGTTGGTATTTACAACTTAAATCAGGTGCAGCAGCTACTCTATTGGCAAGTACTAAAACCGGATATGATGGAAATGCCTTGAATATTAATATTGCGACCAGTGGAACTGCCGGAGATCATATTCAAACACAATATCCTTTAATTGTTGGGGCAGACAGAACATACACTTTGTCATTCAAAGCTAGTGCCGACAATACAAGTACTATTAAAGCGGTAATTATGAAAAATAAATCGCCATGGACTCAAAAAACAATTAAGACATTCAGCTTAACAACTTCACCACAAACATTTACTGGCACCTTTACCTGGTCGGTTGCCGAAACGGTAGTTTTAATGTTTCAAATGGGCAGTAATAGCCCAACGAATATCTATGTTGATGATGTGAGTATTAAAGAAATCACATCAGCAATAATTAATGTTAAAGACAAAAAACAATATGGGATTGAAGTGTATCCAAATCCCGCTTCCAATTTGTTGAAAGTGAATTATGATGGTGCTGCCGGAGAATCAGGGAAGATTGAAATAATTGATTTGGTGGGACATATTGTGTTAACAAAATCAATTGCAAATAATATGGCTGGCAATAATATCATTGAATTGAATCTCAACAATATTCGAAATGGCATTTACTTAGTAAAAATTCAAAAAAAAAGTGGATCGGTTAAAACGAGTAAATTTATCATTCGAAAATAGTTCAGTTAAAAGATGAACTTACTAAAAGTATGTTTGTCATTAAAAAACATGATATGATAAAAATAAAAACGCTACTAATAATTAGTATTTGTGGACTCTCGTTGATTGGGCATTCTCAATCTGCCGTTACAATGAATCCACTTCAATATGTAAATACGTTTTTGGGCGTAGATAATTGGGGTAACGTATTTCCGGGAGCTGCGCTTCCATTTAGCATGGTCAATGTAAGCCCCGATATTGCCGATAAGCAACCACCATCGGGTTATTTGTCGAACAAACCCATCATTGGTTTTAGCCACAACCACCAAAGCGGTTGTGGTATGAATCGTGGACATGGCAATATTTTGGTTATGCCGCAGGTTGGCGCGTTGAACTTACATCCCAAAGAAATGGTAAAAGACGAAATTGCTTCGCCGGGTTATTATGCCGCTACATTTGCTGAATCGGGCATTCGTGCGGAAGTAAGCTTGTCGGCCCGATGCGGAGTACATTTATACACTTTCAAGAAAGGACAAAAGGCCCGCATTTTATTAGATGTTACTGCAACAAGACTTGCGGGGCAAAGCAAGTAAACTAACTATTTGAACCATGAATAATATGCAAACCAATAGAACTATTTTTCCAACTTCAAACTCTAAGTTGATGCACTTATTAGCGAAAAGTATTTTAATGGTACTATTTTTCGGAATAGCGATTTCGGTAAACTCTCAGCCTACAAAAATTAGGAAACAGAAAAACCAAACTTTCCAAATACCTAAAGACTATTTACGTGAACCTGATATTATTCCTGAATATTGGATCAGCTCTTACGAAGATGTGAATGCTTTTCTGAAAAAAAATGTTCATAAAGGGAAGCTCGAAGTAATTGGAAAATCGGCAGGCGGTCGCTCAATTTATGCGGTGTTTTATGGTAAAGCACGTCAGGGAAACGGTACTTCGACCTTTTCTGGGGCCTTAGGTTTTGGCGATGTCGGTGTATATCGAGGTCCAGACCACAACAAAATAGTTTACATGGGTTTAACCGGAGTTCATGGCTGCGAATTCGAGGGAATTGTGGGGAACGTGAATCTTATCTCGGTTATAGAAACAGGCAAAGATTTGCAAGGCAAAGAATGGCCCGAAATTACAGCCGCCGTTGCAAAACTCGACAGATTGATATTGATACCCATTATGAATCCTGATGGTAGGGTACGCATCCCGTTGCGTATGGAGGTCTACAGGGGATCAAATGACAACGTGCATCAATTTCTTAATACCGGAGGCAATGCCGAAGGCAAACAAACCGGGTGGCCTATGATTAAGGAGTTTATTCCGTTGGATTTTTCAAAGCCTGGTTTTCCGGGCGGCTATCCCAACGATGCCGGGGTAAACCTTCAACACGATAATTTTATGGGCAACCCACAACCCGAAACCAAGATATTGTTTGAGCTTACCGAGCGCGAAAAGCCCGACCTGATACTGAATATGCATACAGGTGCAACTTATATCAGTGTGCTTTCATCGTATATGGAAGCAGCTTTGAAACCAGCTTACGATACACTTTATAGGTATATCAATACAGAATTGACATTGAAGGGTTTGAAGAAAACAACCGATTTGAAAATCGAAGCTGTTTCGAAAAGTGTTCCCGGCTCAATGGGCTGCTATCTTGATGGTCTGTTGAATTTGCATTGTGGCGTACTTAGTGTTGTGATTGAATCGCCAAGCCATGGTTTTAATTGGCCTGATAAAGCCGGAAAAGTAAATTATTTTTCTCCTGATCAGCTTATTAACGGGCAGCTTATTTGTCATCAGGAAGCTATGCGATTTTTGGTAGAAAGTGGCGGTCGCGCCAATTGGACACCCGAAAAGAAAAGAAAGTAAATTGTCGGATTTATGGACTTTATCTGGCTGCCGCTCAATTATATGAAAAAAAACCGATTGTGGTACATAGCAAAATAATCAACTAAAAAATAATATTCAACTAAAAAAAACAATTATCTATTATGAAAACAATCCAAACACTACTGTTATTATTCTCGCTCCTTTTTTATTGTGAAAATGGTGTTGCTCAGAATCCAAATGACAATGAGCTGAATTTGCAAACTTTATACGGTGATTTTAAGCCCGGTCAATCTAAACAATTGAATCCTCTTGCCAGTCTGGGCTTAATACTTCCCGATACGAAAGCCGAAGAATGGCCTTCAATAAGAGCGAAAATTTATCAACGAATTATTCAATATTTTGGACAAGGACCTGCAGAACTTACACCGACAGTAAATAAATTTGAAGAAATTGAAAGGTATCAGAAATTTGGTTTGACCCATATCAAATACCGCTACAATGTAGTGGATGATATTTGGAATGAAGCTGTACTTGTGCTGCCTGAAAAATTTCAGGACAATGGTCAATCATCAGCTATTTTAGCAATACATGGCACTATTAATTTGGGGAAAGACGCAGCACTCGGGGCTCCTGGTGGTCGTAGAGCTTATGCTCTTGAGTTGGCAAAAAAAGGTTATATAGCATTGGCTCCTGATTTATATGGATTTGGAGCAACAATAAAAAACACAACCCAAAAAGAGTTGGTGGACAATTTAATGAAAAAATATCCTAATTGGTCCTACCGCGGAATGAAAATATTAGGCTTGATAAGAGCAGTTGATATGTTGGAACAACTACCATTTGTAAAAAAAGGTTCGTATGGATCAATAGGCAATTCCCTTGGTGGGGGAATGGCATTGTATCATGCGGCTTTTGACACCCGAATTAAAGTGTCAGTACCTTCTACCGGAGTTAGCCCTGCCAATACGAATGTTTTCAGATTATTGAATAGTGGTATTACATCGGAGGAGCCAGAAAGATGGAAAAAAATAGCAAAAGATGGTAAACCACCTTACGATATACATGAAATAATTGCTTTGTGCGCCCCTCGTTGCATGTTATTTCTCGAAGATTATAACGATCCGTACAATCCCGATGTGATGTCCAGCTTTCAACATGTGTATCAGGCTATGCAGGTTTATCAGCTCTTGGGTACACCCGGTCATATTTCTATATTGATTCATGGTGACGGGCACGATACAGTGGATGATGTGAGAGAATATGCTTATAAATGGTTTGATAGGTATTTACTTACAAAAACAAAATAACAAGTTTATCGCTAAATATCATTAATTATTATAAAATGAGAAAATTTAAATTGTCATTAACCCCGTTAATCGTTTTGTCAGTTTTTTCATTCAATGTATTCAGTCAATCTAATAATGGATGGCGAGCATCCACACAAACGATTGAAAAACTGACCAAAGAAAAACCGGAAATTAACTACTACGAAGAAAAGGTTTCAACATATCCGTTGCCAGATTTGCTCACAACTATAAATGGCAAAAAAATCACAAATTCAAGCCAGTGGGAAAAGGTTCGCCGTCCTGAAATCCTTGAGCTATTCCGGGAAAATGTTCATGGCAGAGTGCCAAAAACATCTTACCAGCAAAGTTTCAAAGTGGTGAATTTTGATAAAAATGCCATGGGTGGATTGGCTACTTTGAAGGAAGTAGATATAACAATTACCGCAGAAAGCAAATCGCTTGTTATCCATCTTATACTTTTTACACCTAACAAGGTACAGAAGCCTGTTCCGACATTTCTTCTGATTAATAACCGTGGATTGACAAATATGGATCCAACCAGAGTTAATAAAAGCGATTTTTGGCCAGCAGAACAAGCTATTGCAAGAGGTTATGGAATGGCCGTATTCAATAATGCCGATGTTGATCCCGACAATTTCGATGGATTCAAAAATGGGATTCATGGACTTCTTGACAAAAACACCCGTACGGGTGATTCATGGGGAACCATTGCCGCATGGGCCTGGGGTGCGAGCCGTTGTTTGGATTACCTAGTTACCGACAACGATGTGGCTGGTAAAAAAGTGGCTGTGGTTGGCCATTCACGTGGCGGAAAAACCGCTTTATGGACTAGTGCAGAAGATACCCGTTTTGCAATGGCGATTTCGAGTTGCTCGGGCAATGTTGGATCTTCAATTGCCCGGCGGCATTATGGCGAAACGATTCGCAAAACAAATGCAGGGTTTCCACACTGGTTCTGTACTAATTTGAAAAAATTTAATGATAATGAAAATGCGCTGCCTGTGGATATGCACAGTCTTTTAGCACTTACTGCCCCCAGAGCCATTTATATTTCGTGTGCTGACGAAGATCTTTGGGCTGACCCACGCGGATCTTATCTAGCCCTTTATCACGCAGCTCCTGTTTTCAGGTTATTTGGGAAAAAGGCAGATATTCAGGAAGCTATGCCTCCACTTAACAAACAGGTTATACGCGGCAATGTTGGTTTTCATATCAGGAATGGAGTTCATAACATGACATTAGAAGATTGGAATAGGTATATGGATTTTGCGGATGTGGTATTAAAACCAGATTGGAAGTAAGACTGGACGAAGATTATTTGAAGAGATTAATATATGAGGACATACCCGTAAATAATTGATAAGCATTTTGTTACAATGTAGAAACGCAATAATTATTTTTTAATGAAAACATTATTTTTTGGATTGTTATTTTTTATTTGCACTTACACAACCTGTGATGCAGCTAATAACTACTGGGTCGAACTTTTTAACGGTAAAGACTTGACAGGTTGGAAAGCCAATGAAAACCCCGGCAGTTTCAGTGTGGAGAACGGGTTATTGGTTTGCTCCGGCGAAAGAGGACACTTGTTTTACGAATCTGACAAACCGTTCAAAAACTTCGAATTAATTGCCGAAATAAAGACCGCACCTTTTGCCAATTCAGGTATATTTTTCCATGCTTCGCCACAGGAGAAAGGTTGGCTGAACAAAGGTTACGAGGTGCAGGTTAACAATACTTACTATGG
>JAQICA010000054.1 GCA_027858775.1 Salinivirgaceae bacterium
AAACAAAAGTCCTCTGGAGCGTATTGGCCTATAATATTAGAGTGATGTCCAATGAGCATTATTCAAAATATATACAAAGTGAAAATTTGAAAAATGCTTAGTTTATGGACAGGCACTAAATAAACCTTCGTATGGGTGGAACGCAAATTCTTTCGGCAGAAGAAAGTAGTATATAGTTCAATTCTTTTGTTGCCGACTTGAAGTTACTGTATTTTGATTTCGTTTTAGAGAATCAGTAAAAAAACATATTATTAAATAGAATGTTAATGAACAATTTTAAAATCACAATCCTGTTATCTTTAGTCCTTTGTATAACATTAGTACAGGCTGAAGTAAAACTACCCTCATTGGTTGGCAGCAATATGGTATTGCAACGCGATAAACCACTCAATTTCTGGGGTTGGGCGAGCAATGGCGAAAATATTACTGTTTCGTTTTTGGGTAAAAACTACAAAACAACTGCCGATGCCAATGGAAAATGGAAAGTTATTCTGCCTTCGCAAAAAGCGGGTGGTCCTTACGAAATGACCATTAAAGCAAGCAACACTATTACGTTGACCAATATTCTGATTGGCGATGTTTTTGTTTGTAGCGGACAAA
Organism: Salinivirgaceae bacterium; assembly: GCA_027858775.1. GTDB lineage: Bacteria > Bacteroidota > Bacteroidia > Bacteroidales > Salinivirgaceae > Salinivirga. The sequence goes on from JAQICA010000054.1 coordinate 601, forward strand.
GCAATATGGAACTAAAGGTAGGCGGTGCCGATAATGCCCAAGCTGAAATAGCGAGTGCCGATGGTACAAATATTAGAAGTTTTAGGATCCCAAATGCCATTTCTTCGCGCCCCAAAGAAGATGTGAAATCGCAGTGGCTGGAGTGTGACCCTGTCAATGTAGGCAAGGTATCGGCAGTAGCTTATTTCTTTGCTCGTGAGCTGAATAGCAAAACAAAAATACCCATCGGAATTATCGAATCGTACTGGGGCGGAACTGCCATCGAAACATGGTTGAGTCCCGAAGCACTGACTAACGACCCTGAATTTGGGGCAAAAGTTATTAGTTTGAAAAGTATGGACATGGAGGTAGAAAGCAAAAAAAATACTGCTGACTTTTTTGCATGGCTAAGAGATACTGAAAAAAGAGACCCTGGTTACGATAATGGCAATTATGGGTGGCGTAAACAAGCACACCCCGAATGGGAACAAGTAACAGTACCGGGTAGATTTTTAAATACAATTAAAAGTCAGAAAGTGCGAGATGGAATAGTTTGGTTATCCACCACCGTTGAACTCAGTGATAATGATGCTAAAGACACCTGCTACCTCAGTATCGGAAGTATTGTTGACGATAATTTGGCATTTGTCAATGGAGTAAAAGTTGGGTTTACAAACGATGGAAAATACAAAAAAAGCAAATACGCTTTCGATGGTGGAATTTTGCATGCAGGTACAAATACAATCACCGTTCGGGTAATGAATTATGGCAATCCATCTCACCAAATTGGAATCATAGGGAGCCTCGATGTGTTCTTTCTGAAAACAAAGGCAAACACCTATTCGTTGGCCAAAACGTGGAACTACAAGCTTAGTTTAGATACTGTTTTTCCCGTTTTGCACGAAAAGTACATAAATCCCGAACATATACCTACACTATTGTATAATGGCATGATTACTCCAATAACTAATTATACCATTAAAGGTTTCGTATGGTATCAAGGCGAATCGAACGAAAACAAAGGCTACCAATACCGCACATTTATGAAGAGTTTGATAAACGATTGGCGCTCCAAATTTAGTAATCCGTCAGCACCGTTCTTGTTTGTTCAGCTTCCAAAATTCCGACACGAAACAAAAGCCCCTGAAGAATCGAAATGGGCAGAAATCCGAGAGGCCCAACAAATGGCATTAGTGCTACCTAATACCGCCATGGCAATGACAATGGATTTGGGCGATGCACGGAATATTCATCCTACCAATAAACAAGATGTGGGCAAACGATTGGCATTGCTTTATCGAAAGTTTTTTAATGGAGAGAAAGATTTAAAAGTAGAAGGACCAGTTTTTGAAAATGCAGTTTTTAAAAATAATAATTGCCTGATAACTTTTAAAAACGTAGAACAAGGCTTAACCTCCCTCAAAAACGACTTGCCAATAAAAGCATTCCAAGTAGAAACGGCGAGTAGCGGAAAATTTGTATATGTGCCTACGGTTACTATTAAAGAAAAAAATACCCTAGAAATTGCCTCGCCCGATGGAAAGCCAATTACAGCTGTGCGCTACGCATGGGCTGATAATCCGGGCGAATTAAATCTGGTAAACAGCGAAGGGCTTTTGGCGCACCCTTTCAGAACCGATAATTACAAAGGAATTGGTTACGATGCACGGTATGATAAAACAACAAAATAAATAATCATTGACCCAAAAATCAAAAATCATGAAAACTATCACAGTAATTGTTTTATGTTTAGTGTTTTATTCCAATTTATTTGCCCAACAACAGTTACTACCCGTTGACTATGTGCAACCATTTATTGGAGTTATAAATGAAGGGCATTGCATGCCCGGGCCTTGTTTGCCACATGGTTCGGTTTATCCAAGCCCGCAAACCCCGAATAGCTACAATGGCGGTTATAATGTAAGTGAAAAAATTGTAGGATTTGCCCAATTGCATGCACAGGGAACGTCGGGGGTGAAGCCTTACGGTAATTTTTTACTTTCGCCGCAACTAGGGGTAAAAATAAACGAAGCCGACAGACAAAGTAAAAAAGAGCTTGAATTTACTTCGGCGTATTATTACAAAGTTCGCTTAAAAAAGTACCGGATACTGTGCGAATTGAGTCCCGAGCACAATTCGACCCTTTATAAATTTACCTTTCCAACCAGCGATAGTGCGGTGGTTTTATTGGACATTGGTCGGAAAAATGGTGGCGAAATAGGTATTGACAACGGTAATATCAGTATAACTCCCGATGGAAAAGCCATGTATGGCGGTGGCGTTTATGGCAATAATTGGCCCGATAATCGGCATAAATGGAACATGTATTTTTATGCCGAATTTAGTCAGCCGGCTGCTTTTCAGGGAGTTTTTGAAGATGAAAATGTTTTGCCGGAACAATCGAAGGGTTCGTCAGTTAAAAAAGGTCTGGGTGCATACCTTGGTTTTAAAACCAAAGCCAATGATGTGGTGTATGTGAAAATTGCGGTTTCATTTATCAGTACCGAACATGCCAAACAATTGCTTCATAACGAAATACCTGAATGGGATTTGGAAGCCTTAAAAGCAAATGCAAAAGCAAAATGGAATAATTATTTATCAAGAATTCAAATTGAAGGAACTGAGGAAGAAAAAATAATTTTCTATACCCACATGTTTCATGCTTTTGTGCAACCACGAGACAGAACAGGTAATAACCTTTGGAAAACACAAGAAGATTTTTGGGACGATCATTATACATTATGGGATTCGTGGAAAACATTATTCCCATTAATGACCATTATTGACCAAAAAATGGTTACTTCCAATATTAACGCATTTATAAACCGACATAAACACAATGGTTACGTTGCCGAAGCCTTTGTAAACGGCAAAGAAAGTGCCATTGGGCAAGGCGGAAATACTGTTGATAATGTTATTTGCGATGCTTTTGTGAAGAAAATTCCGGGCGTTGATTGGGAAAAAGCATATTCAATACTGAAATACAATGCCGACTCCATGCGTACTAAAGGATACCGTGAACTTGGTTACATGTATTACAAAGAACCTAATAATTATTCGTGGCGAGTAAAAGCAGGTTCTTCTACAATTGCTTTTTCATTAAACGATTATTGCATTGCCACCATGGCAAAAGGGTTGGGTAAAAAGGCGGATTACGATTTTTACCAAAAACGCTCATACAATTGGAAAAATATATGGAATAGCAATGCCCAAAGCGATGGCTTCTCCGGCTTCATCATGGCTAAAAAACAAGATGGTACATTCGATGAAATAGATCCTAAAGAACATACCGACAAACATTTTTATGAAGGCTCTTGCTGGGAATATTCGTACGAAATACCACACGATGTAGAAGGACTGGTGGAAAAAATCGGCGGTAAACAAAAGTTCGTAGAACGCTTACAACATGCCATGAACGACCATTTAATTAATTTCGGGAACGAGCCTTCATTCATGACTTTGTGGCTATTTGCCCACGAAAGCGTGCAACGCCCCGACTTGACATCGTATTATGTTCGTACCGAACTTTTGCCTCTTTATACTCGGTACGATTTACCCGGCGATGATGACCAAGGGGCAATGGCTTCCTTGTATGTTTTCGCTCGTTTAGGTTTTTTCCCTCTTGCAACAACCAACAAGTATTATTTACACGGTGCTTCATTTGAAAAATCGACTATACAACTCGAAAGTGGCAAACAATTTATAATCAACGCCCCAAAAGCTTCACCAGATAATATTTATATAAAATCAGTACAACTGAACAAAAAACCATTGAACCGCACATACATAACGCATGATGAAATTATGCAAGGTGGAGTTTTAGATTTTGAAATGACAAATTATCCGGCAAACTATATTCATAACTAAAAAAACGTTAGTAAATTAAGTAAAATACGATATAATGAGTTTAAGAAAAACAATCAGTAAAATAGGTGTTCTAGCTATAATGTCTATTGCAATGTCGGGTGTTGTTCTCGGACAAACACCTAAAAAGCATTCAAATGAAAATCATGCAAAAAACAATCATATTTCGTCAAAGCCTTTTGCCAGTCAGGATATAAAAGCAACCTACATTGCCTCGCTAAAAATATGGTGTGATGGTGCATTGTCGCAACAGGCTACAACAGGCGACAATAAGGGTGGCATTTATTGCAAAGCCTGTGATATATATCATGGCCGATCAGCCGATGCTATTTATCCATTGCTCACTCTTTACGACTTAACAAAAGATGAGAGGTATCGAAAAGCAGCGCTCGAATTGTTTGATTGGAGCGAAAAGCACATATCTCAACCTGATGGGTCTTGGATTAACGAACCTAACGGAAAAAACTCGTGGCAGGGCATTACGTGTTTTAGTACCATAGCCTTAGGCGAGGCCATACGTTTGCATGGTAATTCGCTATCGGATAGTGATAAAAAACGATGGCTCAACCGCGTGCGAAAAGGCGCCGATTTCTTAATGTCGTTTATAACTCTTGAAATTGGCGATGTCAACTATCCAATATCAACATCAGCAAGTTTGGCGGTAAGTTACACTTTATTGGGCGACGAAAAGTACCTGACCCGAGCCAAAGAATTGGCAAATTTTGGGTTGAAACATTTTACCGAAAATAATTTGATTTGGGGCGAAGGTCCTCGGACAATAACCGATGTATCGCCCAGAGGATTTCGCCCAATTGATGTGCCTTACAATATTGAAGAGTCCTTGCCTAATTTAGCCTTATTCGCCGAACTAACAAACGATGAAGCTATGTTTGAAATTGTTAAAAATTCAATGCTTTCGCACCTCGAATGGATGCTACCCGATGGTTCGTGGGATGCCGGTTGGTGCGCCCGCCAATACAAATGGTGTTACTGGGGAAGTGCTACAACCGATGGTTGTATCGGCGGTTTTGGTATAATGCACCAACGCGATCCACGGTTTACCGAAGCAGCAATACGCAATTTGGAACTATTAAAAACATGCACCTTCAATGGTGTAATATACGGTGGCATGCACTTGCATTCGCGAGGTGTAGAACCTTGCATCCAGCACACACTTTTTCGAATAAAAGGTTTGGCAACGGCTCTCGATGCTGATATTAGCAAAGGAAAGTCTGTTGAGTTACCTTCCGATAATGCTTCTGGAATTCGTGAATGGAGCGAAGCAGGTGTTTTACAAATTGCCTTTGGCAATTGGCGTGCATCAATAACAAATAACGATATTCCCCCAACAAAAAAACGAGCCGGATATCCTTCTGGCGGTGCATTGTCAATGCTTTGGAATATTAAAACAGGACCGCTTTGCGTAGCAAGTATGAACGATTACGTTCCTTATGAACCGTCAAACATGCAAAAGCCAAACAAAGTTAACGAGTATTGCCTTACACCCCGGGTCGAAACCGAACGTTCGGGCAAGCGGTATTCCAATATTTACGACCGACAAGCAAAAGCTAACTACACCCAATCGAAAGACTCAATTACCGTTACCATACATGGGAATCTTTGCGACCGCGAAGGCCTGACCCTACCCAGCGAACCTTCGGAATTTGAAATCACTTACATATTTACAAGCAATCATTTCAGAATGAAGGCAAATGCAAAGGCCGAGAACACGATACTGTATTTTCCTGTGGTTTCGACACTTACAGAGGTTTTACAGAAAAAAGGAACTGCTCGAATTGTAGTAAAAAAAGAAAATGCCGACGTGCAGGTTGAGGCTAATAAACAACTTGAATTACGAGCAATACCCGAGCAGAGGGTTTTTAATTTTGTTCCCGGGTTCGAAGCGATACCTTTCGAAGGCAAACTACTGACTAAAATGAGCGGGCAATTTCAAATGACTATCAAGCAATGAATTCCAGTTTGAAATTTAAATATGCTAACAGTTAAAATAAACGCCAATATATGAAAACAAATATTCTTGTTCTTCTTTTCTTTTTTAGTTTAATAGTTCAAAACGCCTTTTCTCGAAAAATTGGGGGTGGCGAACTGAATTCGGGTATTTATACCAATCAAAAAGCAATCGAAAATTTTCAAAATATGCGTTTCGGATTAATTATACTCAATGCAGATAGCTTTTCGGGAATTTTGACGAATTTATTTTTTTCTTTATCAAATCAAAATTTTCAAGCATAGCAGTAGCTACGGTTTCAAATTTTGAAGCAGAGAAAGGGAAAAAGGAAGAGTAAAAAACCCGAAAAGCTATTTGGGTTGAGTATATCCATTGGGGTTCAAATGTTATAGCGGGTAAAGAAATCAGATGGTCCAGAGGAAAAGAAACCCCGGCAGCGGAATACGATAACTTTTACAAGCAATTTAATCCACAAAATTTGATGCTGACCAATGGGTTAAAATGATTGAGGATTTTGGAATGAAATACGTGCTTTTTACCTCTAAACACCATGATGGTTTTTCGATGTGGCATTCCGAATATTCCGATTATGACATTGCTGCAACCCCTTTCAAAAGAGATGTTTTAATGGAATTGAGCGAGTCATGTCAAAAAAAGGTATTGTTTTTGGAATCTATTATTCAACGCTCGACTGGTATCATCCCGACTATTTGCCTCATGGAAAAGGCGGGCCGGGTAAGTTATTTCCTAAATTCGGTGATGCACCAAACCAAAACCGCTATTGGGGTTACATGAAAAACCAACTTAGGGAACTGATTACAAAATAGCAGGTTACTTGCTTCATATTTGATTTAAATACTGCTAATTTTCACAAAATGAGAACACTAAAATTATCATTAGTATTATTAATTGTTTTGTCCGTTTTTACTTCCGGTTTAATGGGCCAGTCGAATGATGGATGGCGAGCAGCTATCCAAACGATTGAAAAACTGACAAAAGAAAAACCAGAGATTAACTACTACGAAGAAAAAGTTCAGCCTTATACCTTGCCGGATGCTTTGACTACGGTTGATGGAAAAAAGATTACGAAATCAAGCCAATGGGGAAAAATGCGCCGTCCTGAGATTCTTGAGCTATTCCGGGGAAATGTATATGGCAGGATACCAGAAACACCTTATCAACAAAGCTTTAAGTTTGTTGATCTGGATAAGAATGCTATGGGTGGATTGGCCACTTTGAAGGAGGTAGATATCACCATTGCCGCTGAAGGCAAATCGCTTGTTATCCATCTTGTGCTTTTTACGCCTAACAAGGCGCAAGTACCTGTTCCTACATTTCTTCTTATTAATAACCGTGGACTGGCAAATATGGATCCAACCAGGGTTACAAAAAGCGATTTTTGGCCTGCTGAACTTGCTATTGCAAGAGGTTATGGAATGGCTGTATTCAATAATGCGGATGTTGATCTCGACAATTTTGATGATTTCAAAAACGGGATTCACGGATTGCTTGACAAAAGTCTACGGGCAGGTGATTCATGGGGAACCATCGCTGCATGGGCTTGGAGTGCAAGTCGTTGTATGGATTATCTTGAAACCTACAAGGATGTGGCAAAAGATAAAGTTGCGGTGGTTGGTCATTCGCGCGGCGGAAAAACTGCCTTGTGGGCAAGCGCTGAAGATACGCGCTTCTTTATGGCTATTTCGAGTTGTTCGGGCAATGTCGGATCTTCAATTGCCCGACGCCATTATGGCGAAACCATTCGTAAAACAAACGCAGGGTTTCCACACAGGTTCTGTACTAATTTTAAAAAGTTTAATGATAATGAGCGCTACCGATAGATATGCACTGTCTTTTAGCACTTACTGCCCCCAGAGCGATTTATATTTCATGTGCTGACGAAGATCTATGGGCCGACCCACGCGGATCATATCTTGCCCTTTATAATGCAGTTCCTGTTTTCAAACTTCTTGGAGAAATTTCTGACTTTCCAGAAACAATGCCTCCACTTAACAAACAGGTAATATGCGGAAATGTCGGTTTTCATATCAGGAAAGGAGTTCATAACATGACAATGGACGATTGGAAAAAGTATATGGACTTTGCGAGTTTGACTTTAAACGTAAAGAGTAAATGAGAGCTTTTATGAATCTTTTGAACGTATTTATCGATATTGGTATTCATGTTGTAAAGGTTTATGGTTTTAGATATAAGAGTGTTGCGTAGGTTAATTACCGTTAATTACCGTTAATTACTGCTTCGCGGAATATCAATCGGTTAACTTTATTGTGTTAAAAGTATTGTCAAAATTTTTTTTTGTATTAATTTCCTTCTAATTTATACCTAAACCAATTTATCATGAAATTCCTTTTTTATAGTTTGTCCATTTTTATGGCATCAATTTTTTCAGTACATGCTGGCGAAAGCAATTGGGTCGAACTCTTTAACGGTAAAAACCTGAAAGGTTGGAAAGCCAATGAAAACCCCGGTGGTTTTCGTGTAGAGAACGGGTTGCTGGTTTGTTCGGGCGAAAGGGGACACTTGTTTTACGAAGGCAATAAACCTTTCAAAAATTTTGAGTTGATTGCCGAAATAAAGACCGCACCTTTTGCCAATTCAGGTATATTTTTCCATGCTTCGCCACAGGAGAAAGGTTGGCTGAACAAAGGTTACGAGGTGCAGGTTAACAATACTTACTATGG
>JAQICA010000091.1 GCA_027858775.1 Salinivirgaceae bacterium
TTGAGGTTAATCTGTCAAAGTAGAATTAGTATTGTTTTATTATACACAAATATGGGAATTTTATGTAAAGTATCGGGTACTTTTTTCAGATAAACATCAATAGACTTACAGCCATAACGGCCATACCTGCAACCATACCGTAAATAGCCCAGTGGTGCTCCCCATGCTCTTCTGCTGTGGGCAGTAGTTCATCTAACGAAATAAAGACCATTATACCGGCTACGCCGCCAAACATTATGCCCGAAAGAGCTGGACTAAAGGAGTCGAAAAAGAGGTAGATTACCAGAAAACCGATAAGTGCCCCCACGGGTTCGGCCAAACCACTTGAGAAGGACAACCAGAATGCTTTGCGTCGGTTTCCGGTGGCAAAAAAAATAGGTACGCTTACCGCAATTCCTTCTGGAATATTGTGAATGGCAATGGCAACTGCAATAGGAAGTGCAATGTAGGGATCGGCCAGTCCGGCCATAAATGTGGCCATTCCTTCGGGAAAGTTGTGTATACCAATGGCCAATGCCGATAGAATGCCCATGCGCATGAGTTTTTCCGATTTCTGTTTTTCGTTAATATCTTCGATGTTTTTTATTTCGTGCGGGTTTTCGTAGTTGGGAATAAGTTTATCAATTAAAGCAATAAGTAAGATGCCGGCAAAAAATGCTGCTATCGTATAGGCTGTGCCGTCAAACTCGCCATATACTGAGGAAAGATCGGCTTTGGCCTTTTGGAAAATTTCAACTAAGGATACATAAATCATTACTCCGGCTGAAAAACCAAGCGATACAGCTAATAATTTTTCGTTTGTGCGTTTGGCAAAAAAGGCTATTGCACTGCCAATACCTGTCGATAGACCGGCAAAAAGAGTAAGCCCAAAAGCAAGAATAATGTTTTCAACCGCAATGTTATCCATACACAGGCGAATTAAAATGGTAATTTATTCACATCTACATTACCACCGCTAACCAATAAAGCTACTTTTTGATTTGCGAAAAGCGATTTGTTTTTTAATACTGCCGCCAATGTGGTGGCAGAAGAGGGTTCTATGATGATTTTCATTCGGGTCCAAACCAGTCGCATGGCCTCAATAATTTCTTCGTCAGTAATTAAAAGCACGTCGTCGACATGTTTTTGTATAACGGGAAATGTATGTTCGCCAAGGGCAGTGAGCAGTCCATCGGCAATGGTGTTGGGGTTCTCCGAGGGGAATATTTTATTTTGATGAAAAGAGTGCCATGCATCGTCGGCTCCTTGTGGTTCGGCAGCGTAGACTCGTGTTTTTGGACTTAAAAAGTGTGCCGTTAGCGCTGTTCCCGAAATTAATCCGCCGCCTCCAATCGGCACTACAATGCAATCGGGTGCTTCCACTTGTTGTAGAATTTCGTAGGCACAAGTCGATTGACCAAGAATTACGTTGCGATTATCGTATGGATGAAGAAAAGATGCTCCTGTTTCATTTTGCCACTCAAGCATGGTTGCTTCGCGAATTTTTTGCGTGTTTTTGCAAAAGCGAATTTGCGCTCCATAACCTTTAACGGCGTCTACTTTTACTTTGGGAGCGTTTTCGGGCATAACGATATACGCAGGGATATTCAGTTGGCGTGCAGCATAAGCCAAAGCTTGTGCAAAATTCCCCGACGAATGCGTAATTACACCGCGCTTTTGTTCTTCTGGCGTGAGTTGTAAAATTGCATTTGTTGCTCCACGAATTTTAAACGACCCTGCGCGTTGAAAATTCTCGCATTTGAACAAGAGTTTTGCACCGGCCAAATCATCAATTATTGTCGATGTTAAAATGGGCGTTTGGTGCACGTGGTCTTTTACCCTCTTGTAGGCACCGTGTATGTCGTCTATTGAATAATTAGTTGTCATATTGGTTGCTTTTATCAGTAAATTAATGGAAAAAAGCGCTTCGTTTGGCGTTTATAATCATTCCATTCTTCACCAAACTCCAGTTCCATAAATACCTCTTCGTCGTTTGCTTTAAGCGCTATAATGTAAATAATAATAACCGCTAATAGTATGCTCATTAAGTTGTTAAAAACCAGTGCGGTGCCAATTATCCAGGCAATTAATCCCAAAAACCGAGGATGCCGAATAACTGCATAAGGGCCTGAGCTAACTATTTTGTGGGGAACCGGTTTACCGTCTGCACGGTAAAATGCTTTGCTAAAAACCCACGAACTCCACGTAAAAAATGCAATGGCATCAAACAAAAACAGGCAACCTACCCAACGAATCCATGCGCAGTCGCAAGCTTCAAACAGGCCTGATCGGTCGAACATGGGCGATAAAAAAAACAATAGTACAACACCAATGCTTAGCGCCGATGTTTTTAGTTCGTCGTGCTTTGGTGTGTAGTTTATGGTTGTTGTGGTTTGGTAAGAAAGCACTTTTTTCATGCTCATGGCCGCAAACACTATTAGCAATGTTACAAGCAGATAAAGTGTGCGTGGTGTATTGTCGAAAAACTGCTGGGGATGGTTCATATCGAATGCAAATAGCATAAGTAAACCTGTTCCAGCTGCAAGCATGGCAGCTTTTACAATATGTTTCACTCGAATTTTATTTTATGATTAATTCTCTATTTTCATGCAACACGAAAACGTGGCATTAGTAATTCACATGTTTTGCTCAAAAATATACAACACAGAGGAATATTGCCATAAATGCCGTTGATTTTTTGTTTACGTTAATTGTTGATAATTAAGCGCTGAGCACCTGTCGTTTTTACTCCCGATATTTGTATGAAATACACGCCAGGCTGGTATTCTCCTATGTTTAATTTGATTTGCAGTTGTCCGGCTTGCAGCTCGCGTTGTTCAATAAGTGTCCCAACGCTGCTGTAAATGCTCAAAACGCTACCAGCACTTATGCTTGCACACCCGATTGTTGCTACAGTTTGTGCAGGATTGGGAAAAACCGAAATGCTGGTTTTTTGCAAACTTGCAGAAATTCCATTATCGTCTGAGGCCAGTGGCAGGCGCATGGCTATGGGCCGATGATCCGAAACATTATTATCGTAAACCTGAAAACCACCCATAAAGTCGCCAGGTTTGATGGTTTGTATATTAGGGTAATGATCGTTGAACAACGAAAAAAGTTCGTTGGTAACCATAATGTGGTCGAGGTGCGAAGGCCAGGAAGGGTACGACCAATCAGAAGAACTGCCTTCTGCTATTTCGATGTCGGTAAACAGGTAGTTTTCCGGATCGTCGTAAAATGGCTGAAATACATTATCAGCTTCATTGTCTAAAAGTTCATCATTCAAGTCGCCCAGCAGTATTACGTTTTTATCCGCTTGGTAATTATCAATGTAGCTTTTAATTAATACCGAGGCATCGTACCGTCGTTTTTCTTCGTCCCAATCGTCATTCTCGTCCAGTGTTCCGTCGCCACAGCATTTGTAATGATTATTAATAATGAAATAGTCCTGTCCGCGAACAGTAATATCTGCCACAAATGGGGCGCGGGGAAGCTCTCTGCTGTAGCCGTTTAGAATTGTTGTATAGTTATTTACGGTTACTAAATCGGTTTTAAATAAAAATGCCATCCCACTATATTCATAACCTCTATACAGTCCGCTGTAGTCGGTAAGGTTTGCTACTAATTCGTTGAAAGATGCTTCGTCGTCTATTTCCTGCAAAGCTAAAAAATCGACATCTAAATTTTCTACAATAGTTGCGACGTAATCGATGGTTGTGTTGCCGTTTTTAGGAAAGTGTTCAATATTCCAGGTCGTTATTTCAAAGGTTGTGTCTGTTCCATAGCGCAAATTTTCAATTCCTTGAGCAAAACCTGCTGTTATGGTAAGTGTGAAGAAACTGAGTAGTAGTAAAATTCCTTTTTTCATAATTATATTAATTGATTGGTTATCAGATTCTATGATTTTGCATTCCACAAAAACAAACACAAAATATTAGAGAAAAAGTTGTGCAAGGTAAAAAAAATTGGTTTGCACTTTCCCTTTTACAAAAAGTGTGCGGTTTTATATAACGCACTTCTAAAGTGTTCGTCAATAAACTCCATTTTCTACGTTACTCTTACTCAAACCTGCATTATTTAAACCAGTAAACGCAACGGTTTTGAGTTTCGAACCGACCAAAGGAGCTCATGAGCTCCTTTGAATATTTTGAGGGTTGCGAATAAAGCCTTGAAAATGAAATTTATTCACTGGACACTCCGACTTTATAGTCAGTATCTAAATGCCAACACAAAAACCACCTGCTTTTCTGAGTGCTCGATTTATATGTTTATAATTCTGATTTTAATGGTCATATGGAGCTCGCCATGATAAGTACAATAAGTAACATGCTCTTTTATAATTGTCTAATAATAAATGTCGATCGAGACTAAACTTTAGTCATGACTCGGTTCGAAAGGTTCAAGTTCAAGGCTTGTCCTTTCTGAAAATCGAGGCGTCCCGATTCTCGGGATAACTGTTTTCAGAAAGGGCGTAATGCAGAACCTTTAGCTCACGAACACAATTGAAAAATTATTTTAATTGTGAGAAAATTGGACTTTTCGGGCAAGCACTAAGTACGTTCTGTTTTTGATGAAATAGGAAAGGCCGTTGTTTATGCGGCCTTTTTTTGTTCCCAACATCTTCAGCCATTTTTCCCGTTTTGTTCATTGAATCTCCTACTTTTTAAGGAAAAAGTACCGCTTTCTGACGGTTCCATAATGGGGAAGAAACAGCCCTACTACTACCAATCCAACACCATTAATGGTTCGCCACGTTAGCTCGTCGTCAAGCATGTACCACGCAAAAATGGCTGCAAATACAGGAATTAAATTGGTAAACATATTGGCTTGTACAATTCCAATTTTCGAAATGCTATATACAAAAAACAAGTAGGCCACGGCCGATGCCACAACAGCTAGTTTGAGCAGTGGCCATGTGTTTTGAAATGTGAATTCGATCGCCATAAAGTTATCGAGATCGAAAATTAAAAAAAGCGGCAAAAACAACAGTCCGGCAATACTGTTTTGGTATGTAATGATGGTAAAAGGATTATACTTTCCCGATAATTTCATAATAATTGCCGAGTAGCCCAGTGCTGCCATTACAGCCATAAACATAAAAGCCACGCCAATGACCGGTGCTTTCCAGTGGAATGCAGTATTGGTTACAACTAACACCACACCGGCAAACGAAATAACCAGACCCAGTAAATTGAGCGCTGTAATTCGATCGCCAAAGAAAATTTTCGCCATGAATGGTGTTAGTAGAGGTATCACTGCAATTATTACGGCTCCTTCGGTGGGTGAAACATACTTCATTCCGTAGCTTTCGCTGAAAAAGTATATAAACGGTTCGAAAAAGGCCAGAGCCAAAAAGGTAAGCCTGTCTGATTTTTCAATTCGTTGGAGCCTTCGAATACTCAGAGTAAAAATTAGAAGCAGTACAGAAGCAATTAGCAACCGTAAAAAAACGGTTCCGATAGGTGTAAAAACTTCGTAAACTTCTTTGTACCAAACAAATGTTAAACTCCAGCATAGCATAGCTATGAAAACGGTGATGTATCCGGCTCTGTTGTTGCTCATAATTGAAACGGGTAAATTTAATCTTGTTCTGTACCACTCAATTGTTCTTTTCATGATACTGAAATAAAGCGGCAAAGAAACAATTTTAATTGGAGGAACAGGCAAAAAATTGACCGAATATTCTGCGTAAAATCTTAAAATTGATTACTTTTAAACCACTAATTTCAGATCGAACATGCTTTAACGAGCGAAGTTATGACCTTTTCATTTTTATCTACATAAAAAAATGAATACAGAATACTACTATGCAACTAGTTTTTACCGGACTAATATTTTACTTATTCGCTATTTATGCCGGTGAAATGGCAGTAGTTTGAAACATCTACCGGAAAAGATCCGTTGAAAAAACTACTTAACACAAATACCCATGAATGAAAAAAATGGCTTTTCCAATAAAGTGTCGTTTGAGGAAAATGTTCTCATGCCACAAGAAGAAATGCTTGAGCAAAAAAAGTCGAACAATAAATTAACCATTGCTGTACCTAAAGAGTGTTCAGAAAATGAGAATCGGGTTTCGCTTGCGCCGCATGCCGTAGAAATGTTAGTAAATCATGGACACACAGTGCTGATTGAGCATGATGCGGGGCTGAGTGCAAATTTCCCCGATCACGAGTACAGCGAAATGGGAGGCGAAATTGTTTCGAACAGTAACGAGATATTTCGAGCCGATATCATTATAAAAGTTGCGCCGTTAACCAAAAAAGAAATTACTCAACTTAAAGGAAAGCAGGTTGTCATATCATCATTACAAATAAGCACACAAGATGCTGATTATTTTAAACTTTTACAGCGCAAAAAAATTTCGGCGCTGGCCTTTGAATTCATCAAAGACGAAGACAATAAAGTGTTTCCGGTGACAGAGTCAATGAGCGAAATATCGGGAAGTGCAGCTATTTTAATTGCTGCCGAATACTTGAGTAATGTTAATAATGGGAAAGGCGAAATGTTGGGTGGCATATCCGGTGTTAGTCCTACCGATTTGGTTGTTCTGGGCGCCACCACCGCCGGCGAATATGCTGTGCGCACTGCATTGGGGCTTGGTGCTTCGGTAAAAGTATTCGACAAATCTATTGGGCGGCTCAGACAATTGCAACGCGATATTGGTCAGCACGTTTTCACAAGCATTATTCAACCCCGTGTTGTAAAAAAAGCGCTGAAAACGGCTGATGTAGTTATTGGGGCACTGCCCATGGCCGATGAAGTTCCGTTTTTGGTGAGCGAAGAGGCTGTTATGAATATGAAGCCCAACTCGATTATAATTGATATTGGGATCGATCATGGCGGATGCTTCGAAACCTCAACCGTGTGTTCGCATGAGCGCCCCATCTTTAAAAAGTATAATGTTATTCACTACTGTGTCCCCAATATTCCATCGCGCGTAGCTCGCACGGCTTCGTATGCATTGAGTAATATTCTTGGCGCGTTGCTGATTCAGATTGGTGAATGTGGCAATTTGCGACATCTTATCAGGGAAAATAAAGGAATACGTAATGGCGTATATATGTACGATGGCATTCTTACAAAAGAACGCATTGGCAGAAAATACGATATTTCCAGCCGCGACATTGATTTGTTGCTGGCAGCCTTTTAGGTTCCTGATTTAGCCACGGGAATAAACGAAACTAGGAATCGTATAGGTCTAATCCACCCCCTAAGTGTTTTTTATCAATGTTTCACAAATAAATCGAGCAGCTTTTCCATCGCCAAAAATAGAAGGAAACTCCATTTCGCGTTGGTTTGCCCACTGGTGATAATACGAAACTATTTTTTCACCATCGGCATCGGCGAGTTTTGCGGCGCCCGACTGTACGATTTCTACCCACTCGGTTTGCGGACGCATAATAATGCATGGCTTGCGGAAGAAAAAGGCCTCTTTTTGAACGCCTCCTGAGTCAGTAATTACCATTTTTGCATTTTGTTCCAACTGAATCATATCGAAAAATGATACCGGATCGATAATTTTCAGTTGAGCCGTTTTTTTCACACGTTCGTACAATTTATGGTGCACATCGTCGTGCAGTTTTTTCAGTGTTCGCGGATGCAATGGCAGAACTACCTCCGCGTGCTCTGCAATGTGAAGAAATGCTTCCATGATGCTTTGCAGGCGATCGGGCACATCGGTGTTCGAATCGCGGTGCAGTGTAGCCAGCACATAATTGTTTTTAGTTAATTGATGATTGTCCAGGATGGTTGACTTTGCGGCTGCCCGATCTCCAAAATAGAATGAATTGTCAAACATTACATCGCCACAATGAAATATGCCGGGATTGTCCGGCGTAAAAACCGGTTTGGCTTGCGCATCGAACCCTTCCTTTATGAGGTTTAGATAGCCGGTTTGCGTGGGCGAAAATAGCAGCGTCGATAAATGATCGCAGGTTACACGATTAATTTCCTCGGGCATTTTCCGATTAAAGGAACGTAACCCTGCTTCAATGTGCATAATGGGCACATTGAGCTTCGATGCTGCAATTGCCCCTGCCAGTGTTGAATTGGTATCGCCATACAGATTGATGTAATCGGGTTTTTCCTTTAGCATAAGCTCTTCCAGTCCCACAATCATTTTGGCAGTTTGCGCCCCATGCTGCCCTGAGCCCACAGCCAAATTGTAATCGGGTGCCGGAATGCCCATTTCGTTGAAAAACACCTGCGACATGTTTTCGTCGTAGTGCTGTCCGGTATGTACGAGTATTTCGGTAATGCTGTCGGAAAAATTATCGGCTATAGCCCTGCTCATGGCCGATGCTTTAATTATTTGCGGGCGCGCCCCAATTACTGTGAAAACCTTTATCATATGTTCTGCATATTTCTCACAAAAGAACAAAATTTATTTTTGATTTGGAAACGAAAAAAGCCGCCGAAATTGTTTTTCGGGCGGATTTTGCTAATAAATGGATAACGGTTAAATTTTTGCAGAAATACCCAATGTAATAAACATACCGGGTTGTGGTGTTTTGTGCCTTAAAACGGCTTTTTTCATTAAAAATGCCGATGCTTATAAAAATATCGCCCATGGTTATTATCATCCAAATTGTGCGATTCTCGCTCACGACAAAGAAATTGTAAGGTTTTCACATCGCCAATTCGGTGAAAAATCAACAATATCTAAGTCGGGGTTATCCCTAAGTTATAAAATATCAAAAATGGATATCCGCTTTTGTGTATGCAACACTGGTATTATGTACAAAAACAATTATTTGCCCTATCCTCCTATGTTTCTGTGTTAAGTTTGTATTCGTTGAGTCCAGCTTTGTTATGGTTCTTCTCACTTTTTGGAGCATGAAAAAAAAATCAAACTATATCTTTTTGCAGAAAAATGGATAAAAATCATATCAAAAGCCCTACTTTGATTGTTGGAATAATTGGCGAATGAATTTCGCATAATGTTCTGTTTTAAAATTATTATCTTTGTCGGCTAAACATTATTATCCGTTGAGCACTATGGGGCTACTAGACCAAATAGAATATCCCGCAGATCTTAAAAAACTGAATAAACCACAATTAATTCAATTTTCTGACGAGGTTCGTGAGTTTATTATCGATGCGGTAAGTACCAACCCCGGCCATTTTGGTGCCAGTTTGGGTGCAGTAGAGCTTACGGTAGCCTTGCATTATGTGTACAATACACCTTACGACAGATTAATCTGGGATGTGGGTCATCAGGCCTATGCACACAAAATAATAACCGGACGCAAAGGCCAATTCCATACTAACCGTAAATTAGGCGGTTTGGCGGGTTTTCCGAACCGTAACGAAAGTGAGTACGATGCATTTGGCGTGGGGCATTCATCAACGAGCATTAGTGCCGCTTTGGGAATGGCCATTTCTGCCCAGTTACAAAACGAAAAAGACCGGAGAGTAATTGCCGTTATTGGTGATGGCGCGCTTACCGGAGGTATGGCACTCGAAGGATTGAACAATGCCGGAGCGCAAAATGCAAATTTGCTGGTTGTGCTCAACGACAACAATATGGCTATCGATCCCAATGTGGGGGCATTTAATGAGTATCTTACCGACATTTCCACCTCTCGCCCTTACAATAAGCTGAAAGATGAGGTGTGGAATATGTTGGGCAAATTTAATCGATTAGGCCCTACCGCACAGCGAATTATTCAAAAGGTCGATAATAGCATCAAATCGATGCTCATGAAACAGAGCAACTTTTTCGAGGCTATTAATTTTCGGTATTTTGGCCCCATCGATGGTCACGATGTGGTTCATTTAGTGAATGTTCTTAACGATTTGAAAGATATTCCCGGCCCTAAGCTTCTGCATTGCATCACCAAAAAGGGAAAAGGATTTAAGCAAGCGGAGCTTCATGCTACAGAATGGCATGCTCCGGGGAAATTCGACCGAAAAACGGGACTGAAAATAAAAGATAAATGTACATCTCCCAAACCGCCTAAATACCAAGATGTGTTTGGGGTAACATTACTCGAACTGGCACGCGAAAATGAACAAATTGTCGGTATTACACCTGCAATGCCAACGGGGTCGTCGCTTAACATAATGATGAAGGAAATGCCCGACCGTACATTCGATGTGGGTATTGCAGAGCAGCATGCAGTTACGTTTTCTGCCGGTTTGGCTGCCGAAAATAAAATTCCTTTTTGCAATATCTACTCCACGTTTATGCAGCGCTCCTACGATCAGATTATTCATGATGTAGCTCTGCAAAATTTACCTGTAGTATTTTGTCTCGACCGTGGCGGTTTGGTTGGCGAAGATGGTGCAACACACCATGGCGCCTTCGATTTAGCATACATGCGTAACATTCCCAATATTGTAGTAAGTGCACCCATGAACGAAATTGAACTGAGAAACTTGATGTTTACTGCTCAGCTCAGGCCAAAAGGACCATTTTCTATACGTTACCCCCGGGGCAGTGGAGTTATTGTAAACTGGAAACATCCTATGCAAGAAATTCCGATAGGTAAAGGTCGAAAAATTAACGATGGCGAAAAAGTTGCTATTCTTTCCATTGGACACCCCGGAAATTTTGTGCAAACGGCGATTAAAAAAGTGGCTCCGCTGGGGCTGAATCCGGCTCACTACGATCTGCGCTTTTTACGTCCGTTAGACGAAGAGCTGTTACACGAAGTATTTTCAAAGTTTGATAAAATTATTACAGTTGAAGATGGAACCATTGTAGGTGGGATGGGATCTGCCATACTGGAGTTTATGGCTGACAATAATTACCAAGCACGTGTTGTGCGAATGGGTATTCCCGATCATTTTATAGAGCATGGTACGCCCGAAGAATTGTACAGCTTATGCGGATTCGATGCTAAGGGCATTGCAGCGAAAATTCAGGAGCTTTGGAATGGGTAACAAGAAAAAATGGCCGCTTATTTTTTTATAAGCAGCCAATTGGAATTTTATTAAAGACAACTATAGAAAACCCAGTTCGAGCTTTGCTTCCTCACTCATCATTTCCTGATCCCACGGCGGATCGAATGTGAGGTTTACAAATGTATCGGTTACGCCTTCGATTGTTTTTACGGCATCAGTTACATTGGCTACCAGTTCAGGCGCCACCGGACAGTTTGGAGCTGTCAGTGTCATAAGAACTTCCACCACGTTTTCATCATCAATATCAATTTTATAAATCAATCCCAAATCGTAAATATTGACCGGAATTTCCGGATCGTATATTTGTTTGAGCTTTTCTACTACTTCTTGTTCGTTAATTATATTTGCCATAGCGCATTGTGATTAAGTGGTTTGTAAAATCTATGCTTCGTATTTGGCTTTGAATGCCATCGCATAAAACTTAATTTGTTTGAGCATGGATGTAAGTCCATTGGAGCGGGTTGGCGATAAGTTTTCTTGCAGCCCGATTTCTTTAATAAACCAAGGTTCGGTTTTTAATATTTCTTCTGGCGTTTCACCTGTAAAAACGCGAATTACAAGAGCTACCAAGCCTTTAGTCAGTATGGCATCGCTGTCAGCTGTAAAGTATATTTTCCCGTCTTTGTATTCTGCGCTGAGCCATACTTTACTTTGGCAACCATTAATTATATTATTGTCGGTGCGGTTTTCTTCTTTTAATCCTTCCAGATCTTTTCCTTGTTCAATAAGGTGTGCATACCTGTCCATCCAGTCGTCAAAAATTGAAAACTCATCAACAATAGTCTTTTGTTTTTCTTCTATGTTGCTCATTGGTTTTGCCTTTTTTGTTATTATTTAGATGTTCTATTCCTATATTTTTTTAGCGTTATTGCAGCATATTGAGTACAAAATCGAGTTTTTCGATAAAGTAATCGATCTCGCTTTTTGTGTTATACATTGCAAACGAAGCTCTTACTGTGCCTGAAATATTGTACCAGTCGTGCAGCGGCTGTGTGCAATGGTTGCCCGTACGTACGGCAATACCCGTTTTGTCGAGAAGTACGCCAATGTCATACGGATGTATATTTTTCACTATGAATGATAGTACGCTGCTTTTATGCTCTGCTGTACCAATTATCTCGAGGTCGTTAATTTCAGAAATGCGTTCTGTGGCGTAGCGCAACAATTCTTCCTCGTGGGCTTTAATGCTATCTATACCAATATTTTGAATGTAATCGAGTGCTACTCCCAGCGCTATTGCTCCGATGTAATTTGGGGTTCCGGCTTCAAATTTAAATGGTAGTGTGTTGTAAGTGGTTTTTTCGAACGATACCCGATCGATCATTTCACCGCCGCCCTCCCATGGAGGAAGTTTTTCCAGCCATTTTTCTTTTCCGTAAAGCACTCCTATACCTGTTGGTGCATATACTTTGTGTCCGGAAAATACATAAAAATCGGCGTCTAAATCTTGTACGTCAACGTGTGTGTGTTGTATTGCTTGTGCACCATCAATTAGTACCGGAATGTCTTGGCTGTGTGCCATTTCAACCATCTTTTTTACATCGTTGATGGTGCCCAGTGTGTTTGAGATGTGTGTAAACGCTGCAATTTTTACGTTTTCGTTAAGTGCTTTTTCGTAGCTGTTTAAATCAATTGTTCCTTGTTTGTCTATTTCCACTACGCAAAGCTCGGCTCCGTATTGTTCGCACGCCATTTGCCACGGTACAATATTGGAATGATGTTCCATGCGGGTAACCAGCACCTTGTCGCCTTTTTTCAGTTCAATTTGGCCAAAGGTTTTGGCTACAAGGTTTATGGCTTCTGTTGTACCGCGTGTGAAAATTATTTCGTGCGGGTGTGCTGCATTGATGAACTTTTGTACGGTTTTTCGTGCCGATTCTGTAGCGTCGGTGCAGTGCGAACTCAAGAAGTGCACGCCCCTGTGTATGTTGGCATTGTATTTTGAGTAGTAGGTCTCGAGCGACTGAATAACTACATCGGGCTTTTGTGTTGTAGCAGCATTGTCGAGGTATATCAGTGGTTTTTTATATACCTTCTGTGTTAAAATAGGAAATTGGTTGCGTATTTCTGCTACATTATAAGTCATGGTTCTAATATTTTAAAAACGTCGTGGTTTATGCTCTGTTGATATTAATATCTTGACCGTATTTTATTATTTCGTGTACGATTATGTTGTTTGTGTCGAAATCTACTTCGCGAAACGGATGTGGCTCAATTCTTCTGTCAATTTCCCTTCTTAATCTCATTAAGTCTGTGTATCAATTAAATTGTTGTAGCCTTTTTAAATCACTGCAATATCACTACCCTCATTATAATTACCTTTTGCATATGAGCCAAATAGAATAATTCTTACAAAATCATATTTTAATTTTTTCAACCCATTTTAGTCGACATTTGCTATTACAGTTTTTTTGCACGTATGCTACTGGCAGTGTATTTCGCAATTATTGCAACGCGATAATTCTCCGCG
>JAQICA010000097.1 GCA_027858775.1 Salinivirgaceae bacterium
TGCGCTTTTTCTGAAAACAGTTATCCCGGGAATCGGGACAACTGTTTTTTTTAAGATGTTTATAACGAGACTGTTGTAGGTTTATTGCGGGCACAATTAGTCTTTTATAGAGCATCCAATGGCCTTGGTTTCCTTTACTTTAGGTTTGTTTCCGGCTAGTAGTGCATCAACAGCATTTTCAACATATTTTTCCGAAACCTTATCCGGGGCACGCGGTTTATCGTCAATTGCTCCAATGTATTCCAGTATAAAGTCGTTACCAACTTTGTTTACAATATACACATGTGGAGTTTTTGTGGCGCCAAAACGCTTGTACACCGTTTGGTCTTCATCAAACGTGTAGGGGAAAGTAAATCCTTTTTCTTTCGATCGAACAATCATTTTGTCAAACGAATCTTCTGGTTGTAATTTTGGGTCGTTGGGATTAATCGTCACTAGCGGATAGCCCTTTTTCTTGTATTTTTTATCCAGTTCTATTATCCGGTCTTCGTAGGCTACTACGTATGGACAATGATTGCAGGTGAAGATAACAATTGCTCCTTTTGTAGCCCCTTCAAGGTTTTTGAGCGAAATTATCTTTCCATCCACATTTTTGAGCGAAAAGTCCGCTACTTTATCTCCAATCTGATATCCGTTAGCCCATACGGCAACAGAAATTTACT
Source organism: Salinivirgaceae bacterium (assembly GCA_027858775.1). GTDB lineage: Bacteria > Bacteroidota > Bacteroidia > Bacteroidales > Salinivirgaceae > Salinivirga. Next base: position 663 of record JAQICA010000097.1, read on the forward strand.
ACGTAAACGGTATCAGCTGATGTGATAAATTGGTTCTTAAATTCTGTGAACTCCCATGTTTTTTGGCCTTTTGCACAGGTTATTGAAGCCACTACTGTATATAGAAGAAAAATATATCTCATAGTGCAATTATTTAGTTTGGTAAACATTTACAATGCTATTTAGTTTATTCTATGTGCATTTTTGCAGATGTGTCTGGATATTCGAAAATATAATCTGGAACTTGTTTTATGAGAATAGGCTGTGAAAGTGTAGGTGAAAAATACTATTTCTGTAATGCTTTTGGACAATATAGCATGAGAATAAACTTTTTATCCTTAAGGCAGGGTGTTAGAATTAGCTTTGAGCGTGAAAAATACGCCGGAAAAAATGCATATGTCACCTCAATTTGGTTGTATGTCAAAAGAAAACAATAAATAAGGAGCGTAATTTTTTACTTTTTAACGGAAACGCTTAAATTTGCTGTAAATTTAATAACAAATCGAATGTTAGTGAATGTAAAGATAATTGCCTCTGCGTGTTTGGTTTTTCTTGGAGTATTGGTAAATGCTCAGGATCCTGAAACAGAGTTGATCAAAAAGTATGCAGAGACCGGGTTCGAAAGTGGAGACTATGAGTTTGCGCTGGAAAACTATAAAATTCTGTACGAAAAAAACAAAGACGATATTAATATAAATTTTCGTTTAGGAGTTTGTTATACACAAACGAACGAAAACAAAACAGGCGGAATTCCACATTTGGAATTTGTCGTAAGCCATAATAACTTTCCGGTCGATGCCTTTTATTACCTCGGTCAGTCTTATATGTACGCATATCGTTTTACCGAAGCTGTTGAGGCTTTCTACGAATATAAAATCAGCGGTTTAAATAACGACCTTATTGGCAAAGCTGACCGCATGGTGACTTCCTGCTATACAGCACTACAGCTCATGAACGTGCCCATAAAAGTTGAGTATCAACGCCTCGATTCTACTATTAACACGGCAATGAATGATTATTCTCCCTTTTTCGACAAGGCAAATGAACGTCTCTTTTATACCTCCGATGTTAGATATGTAGAGCAACTCAAATTAAATGTGGCTGATATTTATTTTGCCGACCGTAAAAATGATGTTTGGCTAACAGCAAATTTCTGGGAGTTTAATTCCTACGAAAACGAAGAGGTTGCTGGTGGTTCATCGAGTAATGAAAATTTGTTTATTTATTCCAACGGCGATTTCTCAAGTCACGATTTGTCTATGGCACGCATCAAAAAACGAAGCCTCGATCGTACAAAAAAGGATTTTCCAGCAAACATAATTAATACTCGTGATTTTGAACATGGGGCTACAATGAGTTCCGATGGAAAGAAATTTTATTACTCTAGCGACATGCCTGGTGGCTTTGGCGGGATGGATATTTATTACATTGAAAAAGATGAAAATGACCAGTGGAGTGAGCCGAAGAATGCCGGTGCTGTAATTAATACGGAGTCGGATGATATGTTTCCAAACTTGTCTGCCGACGGTTCTTCTTTGTATTTCTCCTCAGCTGGTCACGGTGGAATTGGTGGTTTTGATCTTTATGAGGCGATTTATAGTGCTCAAGATGAAGCCTGGGGAATTACTCGTTCGTTGGGCGTGCCCATAAATACACCCTACGACGAAATGAGTATTGCCTGGGAAGTGGAAGGGCGCATAGGGTATATATCGTCGAATCGAAAGGAAGGGTTTGGGAAACTCGATGTTTATCGAGTGATAATTGACAGGGATGTTGAAACCTCCTACCTGATTGGAACGGTTATGGTTGGTACACCCAATGCTTCTGAACCGTATTCCGATGCATTTAATAAATTGTTTGTTACGTTGTACGATAAATATGGCAATATTTACGCCCGGTACAACATCGAAGGCAATCAATTTTATGCTGCTGTTCCCCCGGGAAAGTATAAACTCGAAATTTATTTAGATGGATCCGATAATAAGTACGAAGAAGATGTGATGATTATTGAAAGTGGAGATATGCAGCAAATTGAAGAAACCTATTTTGTGCAGCCATAATTGAACTTTTTGTATTGATGAATGTCCGTGGTGTACTTTTAATTTTTTAACCCGAACATAAATGAAAAAGCTATTTAGTTTATTACCACTTTTATTTACTTTTTATATTTTGTCAGCCCAGAATTTTGAAAGAGAGGCGGATGCCTATTTCGATGAGGGGAATTTTACGGCTGCCCAGGAACTTTATCTTAAAACCCTGAAAACGGATAGTACCAATGTAGATGCGAAACATCGGTTGGGAATCTGTTATCTGGGACAAAATATCGAGCGCTCAGTAGCTATCCCCCTTTTGGAGTTTGTTGTGAAGCAAGATAAGTTTGACACTTACGCATGGTACGACTTAGCACGCGCATATCATTATAACCATCAGTTCGATGAGGCTATAGCCAATTATAAGAAGTATATAGCCGAAGGTAGAGACGATCTCTTTATTAAGCTTGCAAAATTGGGTAAAGAACAGTGCGAAAATGCGAAAATGCTTATCGCAAAACCCATCGATGTTGCTTTTTATAATGTTGGCAGCGATGTGAATACTGAATTTAACGAATTTCAGCCTTATATTCCCGCCGATGAATCAACACTTGTGTATACCTCAGACCAAAAGTTCGATAGTCGTTACAATGTTCATATAAATAATGTATACATTGCGGAAAATGACGAAGGAGAGTGGCACAGACCATTAACGGTTGGTGTGGTGAATTCTGGCGAAGATGAGTTTGTTTCAGGTTTAGCTGCCAATGATGAGTTCGTGTTCATCAAATATCAGCGGTACGAGGCTTTTGATGATATTTTTATTGCTGAAAAGAAAGAAAAACGCATTAGTCGCCCGGAAAGTATTGGCGAATTTATTAACACATCTGCTGTTGAAAGCGGTGCAACACTGTCGTATAGCGGCGACACACTTATTTTTGCATCTGATCGCGATGGTGGTCTGGGAGGACTCGATTTATGGATGTCGCTCAAACTGCCAAATGGAAATTGGGCTACACCCATCAATATGGGAGAGCCAATTAATACACCATACGATGAGGACTTCCCACACATAATGCCTGATGGAAAAAATATGTTCTTTAGTTCTACCGGACATACCAGTATGGGCGGATACGATGTGTTTAAAACAAAGCTAAATAGAACTACTGGTAAATGGTCGAAACCACAAAATTTTGGCTATCCTGTCAATAATACCTACGATAATTTTACCATCGCCATGTCATCGAACCATCGCTATGCCTACGTTTCAGATGTTAGACCCGAAGGTAAAGGTGGTATGGATATTTATCGCATCGTATTTCATAATGTCAATGCAAATATTTTTCTCCATAAAGGTGAAATTGTAACCGGAGAGGGCGATAACCAAACAGCACTAAGTGGCGATGTCGATGTAGAAATAAAAGTGCATGATGTAGAAAACAACAAGCTTTTCGGAAAATACCAATACAACTCCGACAAAAATCAGTTTCTGTTGGCGCTACCTCCTGGCTCATTTACACTGTTTGTCAATGCTGAAGGATTCAAACCTTATAAAGAGGATGTTTTTGTCCCCGATTTATTGAAAAACCAAACCTATAACATTAAAGTAACCCTTCAATCGTTATAGTAATTTTTAATGATAGCTACATGGAATGAGGTGCGGTTTTTGCTCTTCATTCTCATCTGTAGAAATAAACCAGTTCAGCACGCCATTGGCTTGCATAAAATAACTAGAATCTATGATATTAAACATTCAGAAACCCATTGTATTTCTCGACCTGGAAACCACAGGTATTGACATTGTCAAAGATCGAATTGTTGAGTTTTCGTTTATAAAAATAATGCCCGATCAAACCGAAGAAACCTGGACGCAACGCATTAATCCCGGCATGCCCATTCCTCAGCAAAGTGCTAAAATACATGGAATTACTGATGAAGATGTAAAAGATGAGCCATCCTTTAAAGAGCTTGCAAAACAAGTCTCAAGTTTTCTGGAAGGATGCGATCTGGCCGGATATAATTCCAATAAATTCGATATCCCAATGTTAGCTGAGGAGTTGGCACGCGCCGAAGTCGATTTTGATCTGAAAAAAATGCGCCATGTCGATGTGCAAACCATTTTTCACAAAATGGAGCAACGCACATTGGTGGCCGCATATCGGTTCTACTGTAATAAGGAACTGGAGAATGCTCACTCTGCCGAGGCTGATTCACGTGCTACATACGAGGTGCTCAAAGCACAGCTCGATAGATACGAGGATGTCGACTTTAAAGATAAAGAGGGAAAGGTTTCGCAGCCCGTTATCAACGATATTGATCAACTAGCCACCTTTTCGGCTCAAAATAAAAACGTTGATTTTGCCGGACGCGTAGTTTTTAACGATAAAGGTCAAGAGGTGTTTAATTTTGGCAAATACAAAGGGAAGCCGGTAGAGGACGTATTTCATAAAGACCAGGGCTATTATTCATGGATCTTGAATGGCGATTTTCCATCATACACCAAACGCGTGCTTACTGCAATTAAACTAAGGAAAATGATGAAGTAGACGTTTGAGCTTTATTACCATCGAAGATGTTGTTGTATTAAAACGGACACAATGAAAATTATTTGCATCGGAAGAAACTATATAAATCATGCCAAAGAGCTGAATAATGAAGTGCCTGCAGAGCCTGTTTTTTTTATGAAAGCAGAGACGGCTTTGTTGCAGAAAAACCAACCATTCTATTATCCCGAATTTACCAAAGACCTGCATTACGAAGTTGAGCTTGTTGTTCGCATTAACAGAGTTGGAAAACATATTCCTAAAGAGTTTGCACATCGATATTATTCTGAATTGGCTCTTGGTGTAGATTTTACGGCTCGGGATGTACAAAAATACGCCAAAGAGAAAGGATTGCCCTGGGAAAAAGCCAAAGCTTTTGATCATAGTGCTCCAATTAGTAAATTTTTCGATAAGCAAGAATTGGGCAACGTGGCCAATATTGAGTTTGGACTTCGAAAAAATGATGCCGTGGTACAAAAAGGGAATAGTGGCGATATGATTTTTTCTATTGATCACGTTATTTCCTATGTTTCGAAATTTGTAACGTTGAAAATTGGCGACCTTATTTTTACCGGAACACCCGAAGGTGTTGGACCCGTTGCCATAGGAGATGAGCTTGTAGGAAGCCTCGGGGACAACGATGTTTTGGTTATTCCCATTAAATAATTAACTCCCGGGTTTGTTCCGGCAGTGTTTCTGCGTGTCGGAAATTCTGAAAAGGTGCAAATTTGCACAAGAAGCGTCAAGTTTGTAGATTTAGGGTAAGGTACTAACACAAAATTTTTTGCTGGCAATATGAGAAAATATTCAATTTCGGTGGTCTCTTACACCAATACGTTGCCGTTTCGGGTCGGCATCGAAACCAACCCGTACTTTCATCAGATGGCTGATATTTATTACGATTACCCTGCTGTTTGTGCGCAAAAACTTAAAAACGATGAAGTTGATGTGGGCTTAGTGCCTGTTGCTCTTCTGCCCGAGCTTGACACGTATCAAATAATTGGAAATTATTGTATTGGAGCCGTTGGAAGGGTCGATACTGTTCAGTTATATGGGAATGTTCCAGTCGAAAATATGAAAGAAGTGTTGCTCGATTATCAATCACGCACTTCTGTCGAATTGATGAAGCTACTGGCACGCAAATTTTGGAATATATCTCCAAAATGGACAAGTACCAATCCCGGCTTTATCGAGAATAAATTGCCCAAGGATGCTGGTATGGTCGTTATTGGCGATAGGAACTTTCTTATGAAAAATAAGTTCGCATATGAGTATGATCTAGCTCAGATTTGGTATGAATATTCCGGATTGCCGTTTGTCTTTGCTGTCTGGGTAAGTAAAAAACCAGTTTCAGATGAGTTCGAGAAGGTTTTCGATGCAACGCTCAAACAAGGTATTACCCGAATCAATGATATTGTTCAACAATATCAACAACAAGCACCCGAAGGTGTCGATTTGAACTTGTATCTCAATAAACGAATCAGTTATTCACTCGACACAAAGAAACGGAAGGCACTTGATGTTTTTCTTACCTACCTTAATTCCCACTGAGAAGTATTATTTTTCACGAACGTATTTTATTAGAATAATTAGCTATGAAATTTTTGTGAGAGCACATTTACTAAGTGGTTTATTAATCTCATAAAATCTTTTTAATGACAACTAAACGAAGATTTAAAAAAAGCAAGTTTTTCCGCATACTAGTGGGTACTATAAAATGGCTGTTTATTGGTGTCTTTGCTTTCTATTTTCTCGCATTTTTAATTGCTGGTTTTAAAGATTTCGATTCCAATGGAACTTACCCTTTTTACTGGTCAGGGTTGGAGGCTTTATGGGATGCTGATGAAGATTTCGGTTTTTGGACAAATAAACCCATGACGGCCAATTTTGATGGAATCGATGGTCCATATGTTGTTGGTGATAGCCTCTTTCGTGTTACTGAAGATAATACCTTTATTCGAACGGCTGTCGATTATCATAAGCCCTTGAATATACCTGCGCCGCATGGTTTAGGGAGTTTTTCTGTAGATCTTAACCGAACGATAAACACACCGGACTCCAATTATTCCTTGCCAGCAAAGCTTATTGCAATATCAGATATCGAGGGGAATTTTAGTGCATTTTATGGTTTTCTATTGAAGAATGGTGTTATAAACGAAGAATTTGAATGGATTTTCAATGATGGGCACTTAGTGCTGGCGGGCGATTTTGTCGATCGGGGTGAGCAAGTATTGCCGATTTTATGGCTAATATATAAGCTTGAACATGAGGCAAAACAGCATGGCGGTTTTGTGCATTTTCTATTAGGTAACCACGAATTCATGAACTTTCAGGGGAGATGGGGTTATAACAAACGAAAATATATTCGGGCAGCACAGCAAATTAGCTCCTGTCAAGCGTGGGACAGTGCAGTTCGTTTCTTGTATTCTAATCACACTTTTTTGGGTAAGTGGCTACGGTCAAAGAATGTCGTTCTTAAAGTAGGCGAATTTATTTTTGTGCATGGAGGTTTTTCCCCGTCGTTGATTGATTATCATGCAAATTTGAATTTGATTAATTATAAGTACAAGCAGTTTTTTGCGAATGCCGGGAACGTCAAGCCCACAAGCGATTCCCTCACACACTTTTTAATTGAACCCGATGGCCCTTTGTGGTATCGTGGAATGGGAACCGGCCATGAAGAGATTGCCGACGATGTGTTGGACAAGATTTTAACTTTTTTTACTGCAAAGGCAATTGTTATTGGACATACCGTTGTCGATCGGGTGTCAACTACAATGGAAAAAAGAATAATAAAAATTGATGTAAAACACGGGGGAGAAACGTTTTCTTCTCAAACCCAGGGGCTTCTCATCGAGAATAATCGTTTGTATTATATCGATGGAACCGGATGCAAAACGATGCTTTAGGTGTTATAATCTCGCTTTTCCCCTGCCGCATTTTGTTGTCAGCAACAATTTTTTCTGTATGTTTGTTGATAGGCGTTGGCCTGTTCTATTTTTGTCGTGGAAAAATTCACATTTACTGAAATTATGCAATTATGAGAAAAAATGTAATCGTTGCGTTCGCACTTTTATTGTGGGCGATGTCTGTGGCTTTCGCCAATGATACCACTGTAGTTTATTTGTATGATGTGAAACAGGAAATTGGGCCGGAAACGTGGCGAAACACACGTAAGGCTTTTGAAGAAGCCGAACTGCAAAATGCCGGGTTGGTGTTGATCCATATGAACACATATGGAGGAATGCTGAATGCTGCCGATTCTATGCGCACCCGGATTTTGAACTCATCCATTCCGGTTTGGGTTTTTATCGATAACAATGCAGCGTCGGCCGGAGCATTAATTTCCATTGCTGCCGACCGTGTGTATATGCGTCCGGGCGGTAATATTGGCGCTGCTACAGTTGTCGACCAATCGGGGAAACCCGTTCCCGATAAATATCAGTCGTTTATGCGTAGCATGATGCGCTCTACGGCTGAATCGCATGGTAAAGATACCATTGTAACAGCCCGGGGCGATACCATTTTTAAATGGAAACGCGATCCCGGGATTGCCGAAGCCATGGTCGATCCAAAACTTTATGTAGAAGGAGTTAGCGATACCGGACAGGTAGTATCATTTACTACAAACGAAGCTATAAAGCATGGCTTTGCCGATGGTAAGGCCGATAATATACAGCAATTGTTAGAGCAGAGTGAAATTGAAAATTATACCATTGTAAAACAGGAATTAACCGCAACAGATTACATAATTAACTTTTTAATTAATCCGTTTGTGCATGGAATTCTTATTATGATTATCATTGGCGGATTATATTTCGAATTGCAATCGCCGGGTATTGGCTTTCCAATTGCTGCATCGCTGTTGGCAACGTTGCTGTATTTTGCACCCTTGTACATGGAGGGGATAGCCCAAAACTGGGAAATAATGATATTTATCGGAGGACTAATCCTTATTGTTATAGAGTTGTTTGCTATCCCGGGCTTTGGAGTGGCAGGCATTAGCGGAATAATTATGGTTGTTGTAGGTTTAACGCTTGCGATGGTCGATAATCTGGAATTCCAAATGAATCCAAACTATGTAGATACTGTTATGCAGTCGCTTGCTGTGGTGCTGGTCGCTTCTTTTTTGTCGTTTGTTGGCTCCATTTGGCTTAGTAAGAAGCTGTTCGATAATTCGTTTATCACGGGACTGTCATTAGAATCTGTTCAGAAAAACGATGATGGTTACTCAAATGTTGATGAGCATTTTCGATCGATGACCGGACACACCGGCGTTGCGGTTACTATGTTAAGACCTTCGGGAAGGGTTAATGTAGATGATGAACATTTCGACGCAAGAGCTGAAGACGGATTTATTGAGAAAGGAGCAAAAGTTATGGTGGTGCGAACATCAGCATCGCAATTGTATGTGCGAAAATTGGAAGAAGAGAATGAACATTAGTATACACAATTATCGCGAAAGCGACTATAACGAAATTAGTGCCTTGTGGGAACTGCTGGGCATGGGCGGCGCAGAAAGAGGAGACGATGCAAATGTAATTCAGCGGACGCTGGAAAATGGTGGCGCGTTGTTTATTGCGAAAAATGAATTTTCCGTTGTCGGCACCGTATGGATTACTACTGATCAACGACGGCTCTATCTGCACCATATGGGAGTGCACCCCGATTTTCAGAATAAAGGTATTGGTACTCTAATGCTTGATAAATGTATTGAGTGGGGGAAACAAATTGGCTTGCAAATGAAGCTTGAGGTGAATCCTGCTAATACAATCGCTGTGGCAGTGTACGAAAAAGCCAGATTTAAACGTCTTTGCGATTACGATGTGTTTATCATTCGCGATTATGATTTGTTGTAATGTAGCATAATTGTTGCAGAAAAGAAATGGATTCAAATTAGGGTGATGAACTAAATGCTAATTGAAAATTATAAACAAATGAGAGTATTATTTTTATCTATTTTGGTAAGTATCTTTTTTGGGAGTTACGTGCAAGCACAGCGTATAGAACTGGGAAAGGAAGTGTTAGAATATTTAGCTGATGATAAATTGGAAGGCAGATCGCCAGGGACTGAAGGTGACAAGCTTGCTCGTAAATTTATGGCGAAAAAGTTCTACGATATGTGGGGAGGTCGGTTTTCTTTTGGTTACGAACAGCCTTTTTCTCTTGAGATAGCACGCTCGATAAACTCAAATACTGCACTTACTGTTGGAGACCACGTGGCCACGCTGAATACAGATTTTTTACCCGTAGTGATGAGTGCTGAAGTAAAAGTTGAGGCTAACTTGTATTACGCTGGCAATGGTCTTTCGGATGAAACTGAGGCAGCAAAAAATAAATGGGTGTTGGTTTATTTGACTGAATCGGGAAATAAAATGTCGGTTTTTCGTGAAATTATCGATATGAGTATATCTGCACGTGATGCCGGTGCCGCCGGAGTATTATTTGCTTCAAAAAATGATTTGAGTTCCGTTAGTGAATTCCTGTCTTTTGCATATAACCGTTCCATAATATCGCTCGATATCCCAATTATTCAAATTTCGCGTGAATTTTTACTGGAAGTAGTTTCCGGAAAACGATTGTCATTGAGGAAACTACGAAAAAATAGTCTGGAGATTATTAATAAGAAATTAGGTGATGTTCCTGTTTCAGGAACTATTCAGTTCGATCGCGATATTCGTCAAACAGCTAATGTGGCAGCCTATGTAGAGGGAAATCAGTCAAATGAGTGGGTTGTAGTAGGGGCACATTACGATCATTTAGGCTTTGGCGGCAAGTATTCCGGTTCGCGAACACCCGATCAGAAGGCTGTGCACAATGGCGCCGATGATAACGCTTCGGGGGTTGCTATGGTGATGATGTTGGCTGAGTATTACAAAAAGCATGCACCAGCGTCGAATATGGCATTTGTGTTGTTTAGTGCCGAAGAGCGTGGACTATTAGGGTCGAAGCATTTTGTGCAGAACCTACCCTTCCCCAAAGAGAAAATTAAAGCAATGGTAAATTTCGACATGGTTGGTCGGTTAGTCGATTCCTCCATGAGCATTAGCGGGGTAGCTACGGCTCAGGAGTTTGAATCCTTGCTCGAAAATTGGAATAGTAAACCAATTCACCTTGCGCTTGGTGGCGGAGGGTACAGTGGTTCCGATCAGGCATCTTTTTGTGCAGAAAAAATTCCGGTATTATTTTTCAATACGGGGTTACACGATGATTATCATACACCCGACGACGATGCGGAGAAAATTAACTATCAAGGAATGGAATTAATTGCAAACCTGTCTGTTAATTTACTCGATTCGCTAACCAATCCCAAATTTCAATTAAATTTTAATGAAAATACATCAGGAGAGCAATCGGCACGCCGTGGCGGTGGAATGAAAGTAAAAATGGGGCTGATGCCCGATGTGGCCGGAGTTGTGAAAAATGGTCTTGGTGTGGATGGTGTCACCGGAGGAGGACCGGCACATAAGGCAGGAATCCAAAAAGACGATGTAATTGTTGCTGTCGATAATAAAAAGGTGGCCAATATTTACGATTACATGAAACGCTTAGGAGAGTATAATCCCGGAGATAAGGTAACAGTTGATGTTAGACGGGCGGGTGAAATAATTCAAGTGGAAGTTCAGTTTTAGAAAATACAGTCAATAAAATTGAGAAAGAATGAAGAAGGTCTTAATTTGGGTGTTAGCCGTTCTGTTCACGTTGTCGGCTGCTGTTTACCAACGATTAACAGGCCCTACAACCCCCTTACGTATTAATACAGAGATTGTCGGAGAGTCTGTCAAGTTAAAATTAACCCGAAGCGCTTCTGTCGGAGATGGTTGCACAGTTACTGTCCCACATCATCGTTGTATTGCGGGCGCCGACCTCGTCTTTCGGAAATTTCCCGGATCATTTGAATATGATACCGTAAAAATGAGTAGCAAAGGGGAATTCTATGCTGCCAGACTGCCGGTGCAGCCACCTGCGGGTAAGTTAGAGTATTATGTGGTTTTATACTCCAAGACAGGTTCTGTTGTTTTTCAAAATAACGAAAATACTGCCGTTGCACGCTTTAAAGGCGATGTGCCGGGTGGTATTCTTGTTCCGCATATAATTTTCATGTTTTTTGCCATGTTGCTTAGTTCTGTTGCCGCATTCATGGCCATTTTCCGTACAGGCAATTTTAGACTTGTTTCTTTTGTTGCCTTTGGTTCGTTGGTTTTGGGTGGGCTGGTTTTTGGCCCAATGGTTCAGTATTATGCGTTTGGGGAAGCATGGACAGGTTGGCCTGTTGGGGGCGATCTAACTGATAACAAAACGTTGGTAGCTGCACTCTTTTGGCTCGCTGCCGTATTGATGAACAGGAAAGAGCCGCGAAGGTGGCCGATTGTAGTTGCTGCAGTAGTTTTATTTGCAATATTCTCGATTCCTCACTCTGCATGGGGATCTGAGCTCGACCATGAATCAGGGCAAATTGAAACAGGGAAGTCTGTTTCGGAATAGTCGAAATAGCAATAATCGGCAATGTTGTTTTTTCCATATTGGTTTTTATGCCATTTTTACCATACTAACTGTTCCTGTACTTCTCAAGTGGACTACCTTGTGGCTTCGCAACCGTGGGGAACTTGTGAATGTTGGGCAGCGAACCGGCTTTTTAATTGTAGGGGTCAATAGGTTGAGTTTGCTCGTTGCCGGACATCTCAAAGAAAGGTCTTTTGTAAAAATGATCGATACGAATATCGGATGGCACTGTCTCAGAAAAGCGTATTCAGGTTACCGGGCAAATCGATACCAAGGAATGGGTTCGTAATGGCCGACTGACCAATTCTGTTTTTTTACCAATTATCGTAGAATTTGTTAATGGAACTAAAACCCATTTCGCTTTGAAGATACGCTCGAACCCGGCGATCATTTAATTTTGATCAAGCGTTAATCAAGTGCTTGTAAGCAATGTTTTTATTTTTTGATTAGTGCGCTGGCTGTTCATGTTGGTAAATTATTTTGCAAAAATTTCAATAATGTAATAAATGTAACAGATTATTCGCATCTTTTTATACAAATTTGTAACAGAATAATCTAAAACGATGCAATTATGAAAATTATTAACTGGAAAGATTTAGAGATTGTTGAAACTGCTCATGGCGTTGATGTTCGTCGTCTTTATAACTACGACAATGCACAGGTGATGCATATTACATTGCAAGCAGGTGAGGCATTGAAGCCACATATAACACCTGTCGATGTGTTTTTTTATATACTGGAAGGAACCGTCGATGTACGTGTGGGCGATGAAACCATTTCTGTAGAGCAAGATCGTTTGGTTGAAAGTCCAAAAGGAATTGTACACTGCTTATCGAATAGTACCGATGCAAAGGCTCGAATTATGGTTGTTAAATCACCAAGGCCAACTACGAAGTCGCAATTTTTGTAAAATTATATGTCGTAAGTGTATTCATTTTAGTGTTTTATGCCAGTATGGTTTGTCCGCTTTTTAAATTATGCGAAATAAAAAACCGTATCTTTTTATGCCGTGTGCACTATTTACGCCTCTCTTCGCATTTTGTGACGAAAAGAGGCGTATTTTTATGGTTGTAATAGTTGTGTTTTATGCTGCTTTGGCATAATATAGGAAATTTTGATCCCGTAATTTCACCTATTAAATTCACATAATTTCGATTTTAAATGTAAATTTGCTAAATTGGTATGTGAATTTATGCTTTTTATTATGACTAAAACGAAATTTTTTATAATTCTACTTCTTTTTTTGTCTGTTCTCTTTGCAAGCAAAGGATCATTCTCACAAATTAATGCCGATGGAATTCCGTTTGTTCAGAATTATATGCCGGATACCTACGGCGCCGATGAATCTAATTGGTCTGTTACACAAGATCACAGAGGCGTAATGTATTTCGGAAATTTAGAGGGTATATTGGAATATGATGGTGCTAATTGGACAAAAATTCCAGTTCCGGGGCAAAAATATATCTATTCGCTTGCTACGGGTAAAAATGATGTAGTGTATGTGGGAGGGGTAGACGATTTTGGTCGTTTGGTTTCCGATAGTGTTGGGCGCATGCAATATCAGTCCCTTTCGCAAACACTTGATAGTACTATACGCATTGGTCGCGTATTTAAAACCTTTGTATCTCAAAACGATATTTATTTTTGCGATTTTAGCCATGTCTTTCGTTACAATATTGATACGGAGACAATCCAGGTAATTAAACTTGATAAAGATAATTTTCTTACTTTTTACGTAAATGGTAAACTCTACACAAGCAATTACCTGAAAGGATTGATGGTGATTGAAGATGATAAGGTGGATTCATTACCCGGAGGTGAATTTTTCAAAGAAAAGGATGTTTTTTCTATTGAGAATTGGGGGAAGGATACCTTGCTTATTTCTGCGCGTGGTCAAGATTTAACGCTGTATAGTGTGAAGACCGGGGCAACTGTCCCTTTCAAATTTAACAAGATTGCTACAGAAACAAATCGTCGTTTAAAAGACGCGTGGATCTATGCCGGAACAAAAGTGGATAATGATCATTTCGCATATGGTACTTATTATGATGGGCTATACATAATTGACAAAACTGGAGAAATAAAAGTTCACCTTAACGAAGACAACGGATTACAGCATAATTTAATTACTAATCTGTATTTCCCTTCAAATGAAACAGGAATGCTTTGGTTAACGCTGAATAATGGCATTTCATCAGTCAATATAAATTCCCCAATACGGCGTTTTTCGAAAGAATCAGGTCTGGAAGGGGCGGTGAATGGTATATTGACGTTTAACGATGATTACTATTTTGCTACCAATTTTGGAGTGTATAAAATGGTTGCCTCAAAAAATAATCCTGTTGCATTTGAATCCATAAGTGGAATGGCAGGCGAAACCGCATACGGACTTTTAAAGTATAATGCCCCCGATGGAAGTGAGCACTTACTGGTTGCCGGTGGGGTAGATGTATATGAGGTGCGTAATTCAGTAGCTGATACTCTTGGAGCTAATACCGAAATTACGCATTTATTGCAGTCGCAAATTAATCCGGAACTGGTATATGCAGCAACAAAACAGGGTATAAAAATTTTGGAGTATGCAAATGATACTTTTGGGGTCAAAAAAGGTTCCATCGGTTTAAAACAGTACGTAACACAGGGGGTAGAAGATGAAAACGGCGATTTGTGGTCGAATACTCTTTCCGATATTCAACACATCAGCAGTGATGGAGAATTGCTGCAAATCCCTGATCGCATTAACGATAGAAAAGGTTTATTTTTAGGGTTTAATCAAAAAGTCTTTTTTGCCGATGATGAGAGGGTTTTTGTATATAACCATGAAAAAAAAGTTTTTGATCCTTATGCACCTTTTGATGAGTTGTTTTACGATAAAGGAAAAGTGCCACGTAAGATTTTTCAATTGAACGACACACTAGCTCTTGTGTACTACATGGTGCAAGAAAAACGAGGAAGTGAAGTAATTAAGATTACTGGTGAAAAATGGAGTGTTGTATCTCCTGCATGGAAACTTTTACCCTCAATGTCGGTTAATGCCGGATATTACGACCATCCTTACTCGTTTCTTGGCGGTCAGGATGGGTTGTTTGTTAAAAACGCCACCCGTAAGAAGAATTTTCAAAGTACTTACGGAACCTACATTAGAAATATTACTATCGGCGCCGACTCTGTTGTGTATAAAGGAGCTCCCGGATTTTTAAAAGAGTCGCTATCCGATTCCGTTAATGTGTTTGCCGGAAGGACTTTCATCGACTATAGCCTGAATAATATTACTTTTAATTTTGCGGCTCCGTTTTTTGAACAAGAAAGCGAACTGAGATATAACTCAATGCTCGAAGGATTCGATAAAAACTGGTCAGGATGGCAAGGGGAAGGCACTCGAATTTATACCAACTTAAAGGAAGGTTTTTATCGATTTCATGTTAAGGCCATAAATACATACGGAGTAGAAAGTGTCGAAACCGTTTATGAGTTTGAGATTCTTCCTCCGTGGTACCGCACATGGTGGGCTTATCTTATTTATATTGTTACTGCATTCTTTATTATTCGTATTTCAATTGCAATGTACACTCGAAAATTACAGGAAGATAAACGTCGACTGGAGCGAATTGTTAAGGAGCGTACAGCGGAAATTGTTGAAAAGAACAAAAAAATTGAGCATCAAAATGTAGCTATAACAGACTCTATTCGCTATGCTAAACGGATACAAACAGCTGTTTTGCCCGATAAGCAAACCTCAGATATGTTTGAATACTTCGTTTATTTTAAGCCAAAAGATATTGTAAGTGGCGATTTTTACTGGATTTATCATTTTGAGAAATTTAAGCGATTGATCGTAGTGGCAGCCGACTGCACAGGTCATGGTGTTCCCGGTGCATTTATGAGTATGTTAGGAACATCGTTCCTAAACGAAATTGTAGCAAAAGTAGATACCAGCCATTCTGAAGATATTTTGAACCTCCTGCGAGATAATGTTATTCGTACCTTAAGCCAGGGGAATAAAGAAGGTGATGATGAGGGCCAGAAAGATGGTATGGATATGGCACTCGCTTCAATAAACCTGGAAACAAGACTCCTTGAGTTTTCCGGAGCTAATAATCCCTTAATTTTAATACGAAACAACGAATTACTCGATTACAAGCCGGATAAAATGCCAATTGGAGCATACATTAAGCAAAACATTCCTTTTACTCGTAAAGAAATACAATTACAAAAAGGTGATGTATTTTATATGTTTTCTGATGGTTTTGTCGATCAGTTTGGCGGTCCCCAAGGCCGTAAATATATGAAGAAACGGTTCAAGGAATATCTGCTTGCCATACACAACGAACCCATGGAGGTGCAGAAACAAAAGCTCAACGAAGAAATGTTCCATTGGATGGATGGTATGGAGCAAATAGATGATCAGATTGTGATTGGTATGCGATTAGTGAGGTAATTTTTCTGAGACCGTTATTCTTTATTCTATTGCTCTGAATTAGGAAATACTGCAAACCTTTATATGGAGTCTGTGCGAACCAATAGGAGTGCCGATAGTTCTTTTTACTTAAATGTATCTCGCACAGATATTAGCTACTGAAGTATTCCATTCAAGTAAGTAATTATTTCCGGTTTATCTAGCTACCTGAAATTGGCACCCATTCCAAATTCCCTTTGCGTTCCTTTATTATCGCTGAATTATTTTGAATACCACTTTGAACAATGATCAATTGAGGTGGTTTTTTATGCGAAGAACTATTGTTGAAGAAAAGTAGGCCATTTAATCGTTATTTTATTATTTCTATAACAAGGTAAAAATCCTTCATTAATGCTATTTCGACTATTTAGATAGGTGCAAAGTATTTTCTTTGTAGATGTGACAAATTCTATGCCTATCCCTTCGTTTCTCTATCATTTTAGTATTAGGATTTTTAGGGTATAAATATGGTTTAATGGTTGTTTTTATTTTCGCTTATGCGAAGGCTCAATGATTAATTATAGCTAAGTTCTAAGTAATACAGCATTATTTTTAAAGAGCAAAAATAAGTTGTATGCCTGATCCGTCATCAACATAGCCAAGAACCATTGTTTCAACACTGTCTTACTATTTCT
>JAQICA010000098.1 GCA_027858775.1 Salinivirgaceae bacterium
TCTTGCCACGGCATGTCCTTTTCGCTTTTATTGCTAAAACCCTCGTTGTGAAACGACTGCTTGAAATGCTTCACGGCTTGTATTCCTATGTCATCTTTAACGTCGTTGGCGATGTACTGCTGTAGGCGGTTTAGTTTATTGATGAAGTTATCCATTGCAGTTGATAATTAGTAATTGGTAATTAATAATTTGTAATTTCATGGCGAATTAAAATTTATGGTTATGAATATTACGTATAAAGAAAAAGATCAGGTGTTAAAGGTGCTGTGTGAAAACATACAACCAGAGCAGCATGTTTTTATTGGCAAAAAGGAGTTCGACAAGGAAATTGGATTGCCTATGGAAACTACGGAAGCCATTTTAAGGTATTTTGAACGCATTGGAATTGTGTCAGATGTTAGTTATATGTTCCATTCACCTCAAATTTCTATTATTATTCTTGTTGATGCTTTCGACATTTTTAACCGTGGTGGATTTACGGTTCGGGAATACTTGCTTAAGCAAGAAGTAGAAAAACTTTTGCTTGAGATTGAGTCCCTTAAACCCTCTATTGGAGATAAACTCAAGAATGTTACCACCATTGCAAACAATCTTGCCAGCATTGCAGGTACTTTTATCAGTGCTGCGAGCAGATAACATTTTTATAAAGCCGTCGACAAACGAGTGAGCGGTTTTATTCAGCCACAATTGTTTGTCGACAGTCTGGTAGAATAGAGTTTCACCGTTATAATTCACGGTTGTTGAAACTTTTTCGACTCCAATCGTACGTTGGATCGTAATGTTTTCCTGATGAGTGGTTTTTACATTCATTTTAAATCTGTTTTAATTGACATTTAAATATCTATGTTGTATATTTGCATTAACGATTCTACGGATTCGTTGACTGCTAAGCCCTCAATACTTCGGTGTTGGGGGCTTAGTCTTTTTTATAGAATAGCCTAAGCTCCTTTTTAGTCAAAATCCAAACTTCATCTATTGCACTACCTTCAGTTATTCGACCCTCTATGTTTCGACGCAAATATTTGTCGGTAATTCCACAATCTTCTATTACTATCCTGGAGGATTGTTTCAATCCTCTATTGAACATATTTCGGAGTGCCTTATTTGAATTTGTTGTTCTGAAACCCTCATGCTCGTAGAATAGGCCATTGCGTTTTAAATCGGGGTGCTTTGTCCAGTACTTCGTGTCCTTTAAATCTTTATAAACGACCTTGTATAACGGGTGGTTTATTGTTCTTAAATTCGGTGTAATTTCAACCACATCTCCTTGCGTAGCCCAAAACTCGGCCACTTTTAAAACTCTACTATAATCAGCTGCAGCTTTATCAACCTGAATGGACTGGAGTATTTTGCCGCCATTTGCATAGCCTTTTATTACACGTGGAATGTATGTTGAACCGTTTCTAATTAACGACTCTGCCACGCCTGTAATAGCTTTCTTTTTCTGTTTGCTAAGTTTAAATACCGGGTGCGATTGTGTGAAAATCGATTTCGTTGCAACCGGGCTTTTGTCAAGTCCGGGTACCGGTGTGGGTTGGTTTTCTGGCATGCCTGTTACCTCTTCGTCGGTAACTTCCCAACCACACTTGCAACCATACCGGGAGCCCGGGAAGTTGGTTTGCCAAAATACATCGTTAATTGGTAGTACCGTTCCATAGAAGCCACGGTGTATGGCATCGGGATTTGCGCTGCGGCTTGGCGTCCACTTAATGTTAGGATACAAATGCGCCGTTTTTTGGAACTCTTTAAACTGCTGAGCCGATCGGGCTCGCTTAACCGCTGTGTTGTATTCTGTTTTACGATAGCGTTTGTGTTTGGCCGTAATGTGGGCGGTGTCTTTATTGAACTGCGCGAAGCTCTTTAGTTTGCCTTTATCATTTAGAAGGTTTGCCCGTAGTTCCTCCGCCTGATCGTAGGCCTTAAAGGCTGCAAAAACACCGTTGTTGTGCTTTAGCTCCTGCACAAAGCCAAAGTCTGGTGTGTTGTACTTAACCGCACCAAAACCCTTATCAACAGCATCGTTTAACTGGTCGAAACTGATCTTCCATAGGTTCGGTTCAACGCCGTTTTGAATATTTGTATTGCTGTAGATATTCAGCAGCGCATCCTTTATCAGTTTGCTTGTATTGAACAGTGGTTCGTCCGCCAGTTCCACAGTGGAGACGCAATGCATTGCGTCTTTACAGTCATCATCACCGCAATCGCAGCTTTCACCATGTCCGTAGTATAGCTCGTTTAAATCCTTGGGCTGTACGGACTTACTCAACCCAAGGAAGCCACGAAAAAAGGTTTTTCACCAGGGAAACGAAGGTGCGTTTTTGTGAAGTTGAGACGCGATGCATCTCGTCTGTACTATTGGCGGCCATCTCTTTTTTAGACTTGCTTTCCGAATCTTTTTCGTCAACGGGTTTCAACCCGTTGTTTTTTAGTGCAGCACCTCCCTTGGGAATTGGTTGGTTGTACTTTTTGTAATAATGCTCGGGCTCGACTTCGAACTTATCAACAAATTCCCTGTCTCTTTGAACTTGCGTTTCAAAATCAACAGGATCGTCGCCCTCGAATGAGAATCGACCATCTGCTTTGATTCCGAAAGTCTCTAATAGCGGCCTGAACTTTTCGTTCAGTATTCGAATTATCAATCGCTTGTCGGCCTTAATAACGCCCTTCTCGCTCTTTTCGTGCACCTCGCCTTTGTAGTTACCTCCGAGCGCATCGGTGGTCATTGTATTGCGCAATATGGCCTTACTCATTTGTTGGTCGCAGAGATCTGCAAGCCCTACAAATAAGTCTTTACTTCCGGTTTTATTGGCCGTCTCGTGCAACTTAAATTCAGCATTGGCTGGACGAACGATGTAAGATGAAGCCCCAACCTGCTGTGCCGCCGTTTCAAGTGCAGCCTTCACAGTAGGATCCTCGTATATATATTCGCGAAATGGCGACCCAAAGCTTTCTGCAAACAGTGCAAAATCGGCCACTCCCCCTTTTTTGTAAATCACCCAAATGGCGCATACCATAAATAGTCCAAGATCGCTGGGCTTGCCGGCTTCAATTATGTAATTATAAATCGGCTTATCGGCATAGCTTGTGCCAAACAAATCGTATGGCCTATTGAGAACCTGCTTGGTTGATGGACGAACGTGCGCCCGATCGATAAGTGTATAATCAATCTTCTCATTTGTAATTGAATTGAACCACAATAGCGTGTGCCCGTGAAACCGGGAGTCGAGAAGATCGTTTATCATATCCTCGGCTGATTCCGTATCCAACAGGTTTGTTATATCATCGTTTTCGCTACCATCTTTATTGTAGAATACTATTCGGCGGTTGGTAATGTTATCGTGCCGTTTCCCGATAATACTTGTTAGGTGAGCGTCGAGCTTTATTTCTTTGAATAGATCCTCTTTTTTCGCGCGGCTCGGATAATACAAGTCTTCAGCTGCCTTTATGGCCATTCTCCATTGGTCGATGCCTTGATAGCTTCGATCAGTTGGCTGAAGTGTGATGGTTGGTATATCTGCCTTATTTGTCGATTTTACGTATGCCATGGTTATGTTTTTAGAGCGAATTCATGAATTCGCTTTTCGTTAATTCGCTTTTCGTTAATTCGCTTTTCGTATTAATACCTTCTGCTGTTTGTGCCACTTGTGATTTCGTTGTCGGCGGTTTCCTCCGCCTGATTGATGAGAGGCACTCCGGTAATCATTATTTCGCCTTTCATGATATCGTTTAAATCCTTTCGTGCATATTCGTACCGTTCACGCCTGATGACTGGAACATCCTCTAACACCGCATGACAATGATAAAGAGCAAAGTCTATAGCTATTCCAAGTATGAGCTCGTTTCGTTCGGTTAGAGTTTGAGCCCACAGCATGGTGGTATCGTACTTTATACTGAGCTTACTATCAATTTGCTTAATGGCAAGTGCGATATTGCGCTCTATGAAGTTCGGATCTTCACGGCTTATGGCTTGCATTATTTCGCTATAAATGCTTTGTCCGAGGTCTGCTTCGCTTAGGAACATATATTATGTTTTTTAGATACGCAACGCATTGCGTTTCCACGTTAATATTTACTTGTGCGGCGACCGCCGCCGTATGTTGTACCAGAATCTTCGTTGTTTGATCCGGGGTTGTATTCGTTACTCAATTTTGTAATGGCACCATGGTCGGCATCGGGAGCATCATCGTGGCAATTGTATCCGGGTTCAATGCCTTGTAATTGCGCTGTGCCCTCCTGATGGTCGTTGCTGCTTTCCTCTTTCTTATTGAAAATCATAAAACCCTGCTGAAATAAAGGCAGCAAAATAGACACTATGCGGTCGTACTTTTTGCCTTTCCGGTCATCATCTCTAATAAGGCTTATCACAACTCCACGCTTGCGCCATTTCTTAGCAATTTTCTGGTGTGTTTTCTCCAGTGTTTTGTTGTAAAATTGTCGCTCGTAATAGAATCGAATAGTAAAGCCCTTTGGCAAAGTTGCCTGATATAGGTGCATCCATTCTATGGCGTCATCCATTTCGCAATGTCGAACGAACGATTTTAGCAGGTAGTAGTAATCCCCTTTGCGTCCCCAAATTCGAATGGCGTTGGTGTCGGCTGTGTCTTTATCAGAATATGCCGGATCCCAATACCCCAGAACCGAATCGAAATGGTCTATCCTTGGAATCTTCTCATACCTAAAATACTTGGTTAGAAATATTTTACCTTCCACATGAGGCTCCTGGTTGTACTCAGCTTGACAGGCAAGCGTGCCAAGATCTCTAACCTGTGCCTCCCAATATTCACGCGGGTACATTTCAGGCCATGCGAGGGGCTCTAATGTTTTCGGGTCATAAGCCTTTACATGGTGAACCTTCCATTTGGTGTGTCTAGCTTGTAAAACCGTTTGCACCATTCGCTTAGCCCAGCGGTTATTGCTATATAGAAAGCGGCGATATTTACCCGTCATGGTTGGAATGAGCGAACGCTCTATCCATTTGGCATAACCATCTTGCCGCTTTGGATTGCCGTTTATTTCTTCGGTTTCCAAGTCATCGACCACAATAAAATCGGGGCGTGCATTTCCAACACGCAAACCACGCACTTTTTGACCAACTCCGAGGGCTCTACCAATAAAGCCATCTTTACAAATAAAATAGCCGCGCTCCCATTTTTTAGCTACGGTTTTTTGTTTCCCAAAATCTTGAATTATAATCGGGTTGGCTTCCAGTTCCGCTCGAAGGTCATCGAGCAAGTCGGCAGCGGCATCGAAGCTGTTTGATATATCTAATAGGTAATGACTTTGATTATTAATCTTGAGCCAGAACGGTATAAAAATAGTAGCCCAAACGCTCTTTGCGTGCCCGCGAGCCCACTCGGCAAAGCCCTTGAATGTGGCATCGCGCTTAACCATTTCGGCCAGCTCAATTTGAAAGTCGCCACTTTCAACTTCAGCAATGTGAGAAAAGTATCTTTTAACTAAAAAACGAATGTCCTTTTTTGAGCGTTCAATCGCCATACCACGCTGCTCTTTGGTTTCGAAGTTGCCTTTACCGGCATTTTCCAAAACCCATTGCACTCGCTTGGCGTAATCCGCAACCGCATCTCTGTCTTTTTTAGTAATCCTTTGAACTGCCATTCTGCTTTTCGTTTAAAAAGATCAGTTGTAATTGGGCAATTTCGGCAACCTTGTCGGGGTGTTGACCAATGAGCCATACGGTGAACTCATCGAACACCTCCGCATACTGGTGCAACGGTGAATCTGAAAGCGCCTCTATTTCTTTCCGTAGCGTTCCCTTGGCATCGCTCAGCGATTTGTCGGGCACGTTACCCATATCTGCAATTTTTTGATTAACAGCTTTGAGTTGCGTGTAGGCATCTAATAATAGTTGTTGCCGTGTAACCGTTTGCGCTTCTTTAAAGTTATCCCAGCTGTATTGGTCAATCCAATTCCTCAAGGTTTTCTCAGTAACCCCAACCGTTTCGGCAACCTGCTTACGCGTGAGCGTTCCTTTCACATAAAGCCCACAGGCTTGCTTTCGTTTCTCATCGTACTTACCCATTATACCTTTTTTATATATGCAAATGTGGCTGATTTAAGGTCTCTTTTAAAACTTTCGGGCATGGGTTGCTTAGTAGCTTGCTAACGTTGCACACATATTTGTAATAGAGTTGGTTGTGCGTTAAAATTGCAGTCTAATTATTCGCAAAACGAAAAGATAAAACTGATGCCAAAAAGACATACATTTATTCTTAACGACGAGAGAGTGCTTAATTCTTATGGCTTTCCCGTACTTACATCAGGCATCATCCTGAAGCAGTACAAGCGGAATCCACTCGTGTTATGGATGCACAAGCGTCCAGATCGGTGGGAAGGAAATAATAAAGACACTGAGAGATTCCCAATCGGGTTGGGGTATGATGTGCGAAAGGATCCCGACAACCCGGCATTAATGCTCGTTGATGTGGAGTTTGACCAGAACGATGAGTTCGCAAAAAAAATCGAGGAGAAGGTAGAGTCGAAACATATTCGAATGTGCAGTGCTGGTCTCGAACCTATAACATTTAGCGAAGATCCTAAGTACTTACTACCGGGGCAAACCCGCCGGTCCTTAATAAAAAGCGCGTTGGTGGAGGTCTCAATCGTTCCATTTGGTGCAAACCCCAATAGCGTGAAGCTATACGGCTCAGACATGGAGGGTGTTGAGTTATCTGCTGATAATGTTGATAGCGTAATCCCATTGTTGAGCGAAAATAACACAGACACTAAACCTAATTTAAAGGATATGAGCGACAAAAAAGAAAATTTGTTGATCATGCTTGGCGCAGGGCTGGGCATGGATGAGAATACATCGGAGAGCGATATGCTGCGCCATGTAATTAACCTGAACGCTGAGAATACAACCTTAAAAACTAAGGTTACGCAGCTGGAGCAGGAAAAAACAGACATTCAAACGGCTACTGAGCTAAGCGCAAAGAATAGCATTTTGGATGAAGCCGTGAAGTTTAAGAAAATAACTGAAGCTCAACGCCCGGTATATGCAAAAATGGATTTGGCCGATATGAAAGTGATTCTGGATGGCTTGCAACCAACCGTTGACTTGTCAAAGATTCCCGGCTCAGAAGGTGAAGGCGGCAAGGGTGCGTGGGAAAAACGCATGGACGAAATCAATAACAAGTAGTAAAGTAGATAGATTATGGCTGTAAATATAACAAGTGCATATTCAGGCGAAGTCCTGGAGCAATTATTAGTTAAGGCCGCAACGGGCAATGAGCTTGTTGCAGGTGGTCACATTCGGGTTGAACCCAATGTGCACAATAAATTCTACATACCTCGCTTAAAGGCGGGTAGTATGTTGCAAAAAAGAGTGGAGCAACCCACAACGGCAAATGTTAAAGGCGACTTTACAATTGATGAGAAGTTGCTAGAGCCTAAAGAATTCATGGCTTATACGGAATTCAATCCTCGTTCATTCGAGAAACTTTGGAGACCATGGCAGCCAACCGGTCCGTTGGTATTTTCAGAGCTACCCCCACAGGCGCAAAACATGATGCTTGCAGAAATGGCCAAGGTGGTTGATTTCGAATTGGGAGACCACTTTGTAAACGGTGAATTTGGCGTTGGTGCAAACCAATTGTTCGATGGTATTTTGACCAAAATTGTAGCCGATGCTGATACTGATGTATTGACAGTGGCTACCCCGGTAGCCATTACAGCTGCTAATATTATTGAAAAGTTGAAAGCCGCTCGCTTGTTGATTCCAAAGGCTGTACGCAAACAAAAGAATCTCAAAATTTTCATGAGTATAGAGGATGCTGACTTGTATGATGATGCATTGACTGCAATGGCTCATAAGGGCACAGATTATACTCAGACCAATCCGGAGCGTTTCAAAGGCATTCAGATTATTCCTATCGCCGCATGGCCTAAGGATGTGATTGTAATTGCCAATACCTCGACACAACTTGATACTAACTTTTGGGCGGGCGTTGCCTACTCGAACGATCAGGATGTGATTAAGATCGACAAAGTAACCAATGCTGGAGAACTTTATTTCTTCAAAATGCTGCTAAAAGCAGACACGAACTACGCATTTGGTGATGAGATAGTGCTTTACGACGCACGTGTGTAATGTGAATTACTCGGGGTACTGCTACAAGTGGTACTCCGAGTATTTATTTCGGATTTATAATAATAACTAATACGAATATCAATGAATGCAACCGTAAAGAAAATTGCAGATCAGAATTTTAAGGCGAATTCAAACCTTAAAAAGCAATACATTTTTGATTCAGGGTATTGCTTCTTTAACGAAGCTCGTGCAAAAGAACATGCACGCGAAAGTAAGAGCAAATATGCGACAATTACACGCGATGCAAAGGCCGAGAAAAAAGAGGCCGACCAGGGCAAAAGGTTAGAACAGCTGAAGGCTGATCACGAAGCAAAGCTTGAGCTTTTGCTAGACGAAACCGACGAATCGAAAAAGACCGCGCTCGAGGCTGAGATTGAAAAGCTTGAGGCTGAGATTAGCGAAATAGGAAAGTAACAACCAAACAAATGAGAGATATGATGTACCCGACAGCGGGAGCCGGATCAAGTACGCTGGCTATGATAACCGGATTGATTGATGTAAGTGGACTATTTAACGCATTTCTTTTCGGCATCGCCGGCGCATTGGGTGGTTTATTAATCAAATATCTTTCTACAAAACTAAAGAAACGATGGGCAAAAAAATAAGGCACATTTTGAAAAGCATATTCACACGTTGGAACGAGTACCTGCCTTTTGCAATTGCGTTACCAGCATGGTGGTTTAGCAGCTACCTAACAAGGTTGATAGACCCAACTGCAGGAGTAGATGATGCGGGCTTATTTCAGGCCCTGACATTTGGCTTGGTTCTGTATTTTGCGGCCTGTGCATTCAGCTTTATGGCTATGCGAATAGTGTTTCCTGTGATAGGCAAGTTTATCGATGACTATTTGGGTAGCGTATTTATAACCAAAATACCAAACGAAACCAAGACGTATGTAGCCCTGATACTATTTGCCGTCTATTTTTTTGGAGCGATAATTATTTTTTCATCAGTAATATAACAATTAGAAACATGAAACATTTGAAATTACTAACAATTATGCTGCTGTTTGCAGTGTTTGCATTCACGGGTTATGCGCAAGAAGCCCGCAACGATGTTGAACAAACTTACCTCTCGCAGGTAGGGGTGCTCGAAGCAACCGGACATAACGATGGCGTGGAGGTTGCCAATTATTTGGAGAGTACCGGCCTTGGTGAAGGTTATGCGTGGTGCGCAGCCTTTGTAAATTGGACTTATGTGCAGCATGATGTAGATGTACCCGCCAGAGCTCCGGCATGGTCTCCAAGTTGGTTTCCACCTGAACGAGTATATAGCGACATTACCAACGGCGGATCTACACCACAAAAAGGCGACGTATTTGGACTTTATTTTAAAAGCAAACAACGAATTGCACATGTTGGGTTTATTCATAAGTGGCCGCAGAATGCCAATTATTGCATAACTGTGGAGGGGAATACGAATAAGGCGGGATCCAGGGACGGTGACGGCGTGTATAAAAAAAGACGGTTGAAACGACAGATTTATAAGGTTTCAAACTGGATTGGTTATAACTCATTGCACGGTGATAGATTTAAACACCAGCGATTACAGACGCTATATCCGATAAAAATATTCTACAGCAATGTTGCGTAGCTTCAAACCATGGCGGTTTATAGCCGCCTTGGTTATAGGGTTTAGCATTGGATTCTTTTCAGGAGTCTATGTGTATGCCACGATACTCGATAAGCCTGAGATCGTGAATCAAAACAGCGTGAAGCAAAAGATAAAAATTAAGGGCCGTGGTAATAATACTTTGCAGGACTATGAGGCCATTGACGAACGTGAAACGCACAAAAAAAGGAGGCAAAATGGACGCTAAGTACCATAAATATTTTAAAGCCCACCCGAAGGTTAACGACTTCTGGTTTACGCATGACGGCCTTGCATTTACGGATGCTAAAAAGGCTGTGGCGCACCAGAAAACTATCAAGAGGGCTAAAGGTGAACCGTTGCACCTTAATCGGCATGATTATAAAGCACTGGATCAGTCAACA
>JAQICA010000173.1 GCA_027858775.1 Salinivirgaceae bacterium
TACAGCAGCAGGAATAACATATGGTGAAGATTTATCATTGGCTACATTAAGTGGAGGTACAGCCTCAGTAGCTGGAAGCTTTGATTATGATGATAACACAATTACTCCTAATGCAGGAACATATAGTGCTGATTTAACATTTACTCCTACTGATGCAAGTAATTATAATACGGTTGCAGGAAATATTGATGTTACAGTTGCTAAAGCAACACCAACTGTTACAGTTTGGCCTACAGCAGCAGGAATAACATATGGTGAAGATTTATCATTGGCTACATTAAGTGGAGGTACAGCCTCAGTAGCTGGAAGCTTTGATTATGATGATAACACGATTACACCTAATACAGGAACATATAGTGCTGATTTAATATTTACTCCTGCTGACGCTACTAATTACAATACTGTTGCAGGAAACATTGGCGTTTTAGTTTCCAAAGCAACACCTACTGTTAATTCTTGGCCAACAGCAGCAGGGATCCCTTACGGTGATGATTTATCAACTGCTACATTAAGTGGAGGTGCTGCATCAGTGGCAGGAAGCTTTGCGTACGATGATAATACTATAATCCCTGATGTAGGAATATATAGTGCAGCTTTAACTTTTACTCCAACTGATGGAAGCAACTACAATACAGTTTCCGGAAATATTAATGTAAATGTTTATGACCTGGCTACTGTAACTACAAATGCAGCCACAGAATTAGCAGCAAAAACGGTTACTGTAAATGGAATCGTAAATGCAAATAATGCAAGTACAGTTGTTACTTTTGAATATGGATTAACAGACAGTTATGGAACATCTATTGTTGCTGTTCAGAGTCCGTGTTCAGGCATAACAAATACAGATGTAAATGCTGATATTTCAGGATTAACTCCAAATACTACTTGTCATTACAGAGTAGTTGGTGTTAATGATGCAGGAACAAGTAATGGATCAGATTTAACTTTCACAACATTATCGCAAGATCCAATTGTTACTACCGATGCTGCATCTGATATTGAATCATCAGGAGCTATTTTAAACGGTACGGTAAATGCCAATGATTTAAGTACAACAGTTACTTTTGAATATGGCTTGACTGAAGCTTACGGTACTACTGTAACTGCAGATCAAAGTCCTGTTACCGGAACAACCGATACAGATGTAAGTGTAAGTATTACTGAGCTAATCCCTAATACTACATATCATTTCCGTGTTGTGGGAGTTAATTCAGAAGCTACTACCAATGGTTCAGATTTAACATTTATGACATTGTCACAAGATCCTATTGCAACAACCAATGCAGCATCTGATATAGAACCTACAGGAGCTATTTTGAACGGTACTGTAAATGCCAATGATTATAGTACGTCAGTAACATTCGAATATGGACTTACAATAGATTACGGAAATACTGTAACTGCTGATCAAAGTCCTGTGACTGGAACAACAGACACAGATGTAAGTGTAAGCATTGCAGATTTGGCTCCTAATACTACATATCATTTCCGTGTAAACGGAGAGAGTTTAGGTGGTACAAGTAACGGCGATGATCAAACATTTACAACTGACAAATACAGCCAGACAATAACATTTGATGCTTTAGTTGATAAAACAACAGATGATGTAGATTTTGATCCGGGAGCAACTAGCAGTCTTGGATTGGATATTACTTATTTCAGTGATAATGATCTGGTAGCGACTATAGTTAATAATCAAGTTCATATAGTTGGAGCAGGAACAACAAATATTATTGCTGCTCAGTTAGGAAATGATACTGTATATGCTGCTGCTCCGGTAGATCAAACCTTAACTGTTACACAAGCTACAGGAATTAAAGAAACTGAACTAGCTAAGTTTAATATGTATCCAAATCCGGCAACTGACATTCTTACTATAGATATTGAAAATATATCATACTCTGAAAATATTGAAATTTCAATTATTGATTTAAATGGTAAAATAGTTTACTCTGAAAATATTGAGAATTCTAATTGTAAGATCAATATTAGTGATTATACCGCAGGATTATATTTCGTAGAACTAAAAACACCAGGTAATATTCACAAAAGAAAATTAATAATTGAATAACTAATTAGGAAAGAATCCAAAAAAGCACAAGCAATTTTTGCTTGTGCTTTTTTACATTTAAATATTGTAAATGTGCTTCTTTTTTTGCCCCTTCGGGCAATTTGCTATTTCTAAAAACTAAAACAATTTAGCACTTCGTTGATAGGTACTACTAAACTGACAAGGTTGTTATTAGCGGCCAATTTATAACCCGCGTTCATACTACATGCGGGGTTTTGTAGTTTGCTGACAAAGTATTATATTCGTTTAGGTTTTTAACGGGGGATACTGAAACGCGGGGAAAACCCGTACAGCTGCCAAACCGCGGACCGTTGTGTGTCATGCTAAAAACGACAAGCCCAACACACATTGCACACATTTGCAAATCGCACAGGCCAACTTACGACCAAAATTTGCACAAGAGTGCAACCGACTGAAACGCGCTCACGAATACTTTTGTAAATAAAATTGGAGATACCAATTGAAAAGTGTCCATCTATCAAAATACCATCTCAACAAATCCTCCTTAATAAATTTTGTTATATTTGAAAGGTAAATTCAAAACTTCGCAGCCATTTTTTAATAGATAACCGAACATAAAACATTCACTTATCGGCGGAGCGGCGGGATGATAGAGAGAGTTAATGGTAGATATAACGATGTTGTGCCCAATTTTGGGGATACTGCTAAACAATTATAGATCATTATATAACCTATGTATTGACAACGAATCTTATTTATTAACCTAATACGATAAAACAATGAAAAAGATTAAAAATTCAATTATGGCGGGACTAATATTTGGACTTTTATTAGGGCTTTCTTTTAGCTATAGTTTTGATATAATATATGCTATAATTGGAGGAATAATGTGTGGACTAGCATTTGGTATAACTATGTATATCATCATGAGATTTCAACGATAATAAAACGACAATCACAAATTGAGAGCAAAGCCGGAAAAGAAATTATTCATTCAGTATTTGCAAATCATTTTAGCAATGGAGAATCAGTTGGGGGAAAATTATGCTTGTTGGTCGACAAGCTTCAATTTTAGTCACATAGACTAAATTTGAAGAATAAAAACTAATTATTATAATTAAAGATATTCACTATATTAGGTTTTTCAGGACACTTGAGCTTATTCCAAATGGATTAAAGATCATTACAATTTGTGGTCAAGTTGCAAAGTTCGTTGTAAATAGTAGAAAACATTGGCAAAAAGAAATTTTGAATTATAAAACAGAGCTCAACATGCATTATAGTGCATACCCTAAGGGATACGCACCATACTGCAAACGTCGTGTACGCCCAGAGGAGAGAGGCGTTTGTAAGTAAATCTCTCCGCAATCGAGAACCTTGGGATTCAGCAATGATGAAATTGGTGGCAGATCTTCAGTGGGTGTAATTCCCACCCATCCAAAGCCCACCAGCAGGATGGCAGTCAACCTTCCGGGCGATTCCGTAAGGATAGCAGAAAAGTAGAAGGCCGACGAGTAAGCAGGCTGTGTTATTGAGCTTCGAGCCGACTGAAAGGAGCTCACGAATACTTTTGCAAATATAATTGTATATGCCAATTGAAAAGTATCCATCTATCAAAATACCGCCTCAACAAATCCCTTAAATAAATTTTGTTATATTTGAAATGTAAAAATAGCACCAACCGTTTTATAACCAATTACTAAAAATGGATAACCGACCATAAAACAGTCACTTATTGTCGGAACGGTGAGGTGATAGAGAGAGTTAATGGCAGATATAACGATGTTATGGGCAAGTTTAAGAAACGACACAGCGGAATGAAACAGACAAGAGAACCACCTGATTTTGACATATACTGACAAGTATCAATATTAACAAGGTGTATAAAAAAAGTGGAGGCCAGCGACCACTTGAAAAACGGGGCGAAACCGAAAAGCCTAACGAGTAGGAAACAAAATAGAGTTAAAATGAAAAAATATTTAGTATTACTTTTATTTGCACTAGTCACAACTGTGACATTCGGACAAAGTAATTATCAAGATGTAGTTTACTTGAAAAATGGAAGCATTATTCGCGGTGTAATTATTGAACAAGTTCCAAACAAATCCATTAAGATTGAAACAGCCGACAGAAATGTTTTCGTTTATCAAATGGATGAAATTGAGAAATTAACAAAAGAGTTATTTCAAGGGAAAAGCGGTAGTTCTCTTAATAA
>JAQICA010000211.1 GCA_027858775.1 Salinivirgaceae bacterium
TTCCTGACAGTTGCCTTGATTGGCACAATAATTTATACCGTTTCTTTTTCAAAAAACAAAAGTTTTAGGGAAATTGATGTGGAACGGATAAATATTGTAGAGCGTACCGGCGATTTGAAAATGGTTATCAGCAACAGCGACAGGCAGCATTCGGGTGTTATTAATGGAAAAAAACTCCCGGAACGGGATCGGCAGCCGGGCATTATCTTTTTTAATTCGGTGGGCGATGAGTGCGGCGGACTTGTTTACGATGGCAATGATCAGGAGGCCGGGCTTGTGCTTTCGGTCGATAAATACAGAGACGACCAGGTGATGCAATTAAGGTATATAGAAAATACAGAAAAGGATAAACGAACATACGGAATGCAATTTTGGGATTATCCGAAAGAAGACGCTTTCGATGAACGAAGTGAGGCTTTTGAACAAATGAAAAAAATAGAAAATGCAGATGCCCGAAGTGCGGCCTACGCAAAAATTAAGGACGACGGGCTGCTACCTGCAAACAGAATGTTTGTTGGGAAGAGAATGAATGAAGACGTTGGCCTATTTATTAACGATAGAGACGGAAACCCCCGAATAAAAATATACATCGACGGGGAAAATTCTCCACAAATTGAACTGCTCGACGAGCATGGTAATCGCATTGAACAAATGGAATGAGATGGAAATAAGCAGTACACCTGAAAAAAACAGTTCTTTTTTTGATTGTGTGCAGTAATAATTGTTCATAAACAAACCTTGCCAATGCATAGATTTGGCTGCGCAAGGCTCGCCACGGGAATGAAAAATTGCATGTGTTGCGATATAAAATAGTAGGATTAACGGCTCTTTTCTATAAAAACACAAATCCGAAAACGGGAAATTATCATATATTGCAATTATAAATATCGTTGTGTTGGAACAACGGTTATTTAGATATCATACAATTAGCAAACCAGCAAGAAAAAAAATACGATGGAAATAAAATTTCACTCTACAGTAATTATGGTGGAACACTTTGAACAGATGAAGGCGTTTTATCAGGACATTCTACAGCAGCAAATTGAATTCGATTTTGGTAACTGTATTGGTTTTAAAAACGGACTATCATTGTGGAAACTCAAAGAAGAGTACCCAATTGCAAAGAAACTTGGGCGCACATTCGATAATTCGGGCAATAAGAATCTGGAAATCTGTTTTGAGACCGATGATTTTGAGTTAGTAGCTGAAAAGCTGAAAAATCACCAGCTGAACTACTTGCACAAGGAAACGGAAGAAGTATGGGGGCAACAAACCATTCGGTTTTACGACCCCGAAAATAATCTGGTTGAGATAGGCGAAACAATTACATGCTTTGTAAAACGATTTTATAACGAGGGAATGACCATTGAAGAGGTTGCAAAACGTACATCGGTACCAACCGAATTGGTTTCAGAAATATGCCGGACAAACACCAAAAGATTGTAATGAAATAAGCAGGCCGTTTTTAATGAAGTTTTTTTGTTTTTTAGCAACTCGATAATACCTGCCAATAACAGTAATTTCGGGCATGTTAATCGATTCTTTACAAGGTTACTACGCATTATCTCAAACAGTTTTAATCCCAAAAAATTGATTTTATAGGTTGGATTGAGCTCACAAGTTCGGTTCAATTTGCCTTCGGCCATTTGCTTCAAGCTAGAAGGTACCCGCAAAAGATACTTATGTCAATCCCTTAAATCAAATGTAGTGAGACAATTCTTAGTAACTGCCTTATGCGGGCTGGCCTGATTAAATTGGCGGGCCAGCGTGGGCAATAGGCTCAACAAACGAAGGAAAAATGGCAATTTTGGGCATATCTTAGAAAAATAAAACTACTTTTGCACTCATCAAACCAATTCTATTTAAAATAATGGAAGAAGACCCGTATCAAAAGACAATTAAAGTACTAACCTACCTGTAAGGGGTCTATACCACTCCTTACAGAAAAAAGTAAGGAGGATACCACATGGTGGAAGCCAAGTTGAATTTTCAGGAATTAATTGAAGAAAAATACTGGAAGAAAATAAAGCTCAAAATCAACCATTTTGAGGCCTACGAAATTGCCGAAATTATTGAAGAGCTCGATGCCGATGACGATATAATTTTGTTTCGGTTACTCCCCAGAGAACAAGCAAAAGATACCTTTCAATGTCTTTCGCACGATAAACAAGAGCAAATAATAGAAGGGCTGGCACAAAACAGAAACAAAATAACCAGTCTGCTAAACGACCTTGACCCCGATGATCGTACTGCATTTTTTGAAGAGTTGCCGGCAGAAGTTACGCAACGACTGATAAAACTACTGACTCCGGAGGAACGAATAATCACCACCCAACTACTTGGATATCCGGAAGATAGTATTGGACGACTGATGACGCCCGAGTTTGTGGCCGTAAAGCCATACCACACCGTAGAGCAAACCCTGAATCACATACGAAGGTATGGCCACGATTCGGAAACATTAAACGTAATTTACGTAGTAAGTAATGAATGGAAATTAATCGACGATATTCGCATTCGCGAAATTATTTTGGCCAAACCAGAACAAACCATCGAAGATTTGATGGACAACCGTTTTGTAGCACTCAATGCATTTGAAGATCAGGAAACGGCCATTCGTGTATTTCAGGATCACGACCGTGTGGCACTGCCGGTAACAGATACCGACGGCGTACTGCTTGGAATTGTAACGGTCGACGATGTTATGGATGTTTCGGAGGAAGAAACAACCGAAGACTTCCACAAATTCGGATCATTTCAAGATGCGATTGTTAATCCGCTGAAAGCACATTTTACATATTTATACAAAATGCGTATTTTTTGGCTTACCATACTGGTATTCATGAATGTGTTTTCGGGAGCTGCAATTGCCCATTTCGAGCCTATTATAACATCGGCCGTTTCACTGCTATTTTTCCTGCCCCTTTTGATTGGCAGCAGTGGAAATGCCGGAGCACAGTCGGCAACATTAATGATACGCTCCCTTGCCATTGGCGATGTAGAAACGTCGGATTGGCTTAAACTCATGGGAAAAGAGTTTTTGGTTTCGTTACTACTGGGTCTTACAATGGCAGCCGGCGTGGCTCTTGTAGCCAGCTTTAGAGCGCCCGAAATTATGGTTGTGGTGGCACTTACCATGGTACTTACGGTTATGACCGGAAGTATGATTGGCCTACTGATGCCTTTCGTTTTTACCAAACTCAACCTTGACCCTGCAACAGCAAGTGCGCCCCTTATTACATCCATTGCCGATATCAGTGGTGTGGTAATTTATTTTTCCATTGCATCGTGGTATTTCGGGCTTTAAATGGGTTCAAAGTCATTTAAAATCAAAATTGTCAACATATAAATCCGCAAGCATACCATTTTCTAAATTTTATGCTTGCGGCTTTAGATCTTACGCCTTTCCTACAATTTGTAATGCCTTTTGCATAGCATCATCAAAATTGTCACACATATTTTCTTTGCGCACATACGCATGCATATTATGCTTTTGCATTGCAACTGCCACATCTGAATTAACACCTGAAAGCACAATTACAGTATCATTTGCATGAAGCGTTTTTAGTGTGTCGCGCAAATTGTGCATTCCGGTGGTATCGATAAACGGTACATGTCGCATACGAATAATGAGCACCTTGCTTTTTAATCCCATGCGCCGAATGGTTTCGGCATAGGTTCGTGCCGAAGCAAAAAACAGTGGTCCGCTCACTTCATAAATGGAAATTTCTTTGGGTACTTTCGAGTAATCGTCAATTACATCACCATCGATTTGCTCCCCAACGGTTTGACCACTCATATCGGCCATACGTTTCATGAACAGTAGTGAAGAAAGCACTATTCCAACTTCGATGGCAACGGTAAGATCGACAAGCACAGTGAGTAAAAAAGTGGTTACCAACACTACGCTATCGAGCGCCGAAGTGGTAAGAACAGATTTAAACGAGCGCCACTCACTCATGTTATATGCCACAACAATAAGTATTCCTGCCAAACAACTCATGGGAATGAGCTTGGCATAGTTTCCCAGAAAAAGCATAATCAGCAGTAAGGTAATGGCATGCACAATACCTGCAATAGGTGTGCGACCGTTATTTTTCACATTTGTAGCCGTGCGTGCAATGGCACCGGTAGCCGGAATACCGCCAAAAAACGGGGTTACAATATTGGCAATTCCCTGCCCGATAAGCTCCGTATTCGACCGATGGTTTCCGCCAATCATACCATCGGCCACTACGGCCGAAAGAAGCGACTCTATTCCTCCCAAAAGCGCAATGGTTATAGCCGGAGGAATATAATTGATTAACTGGCTCCATTCAAACTGGGGTATTGTTAGCTGAATTTTATTGGGTATATCTCCAAAAAAAGATTCAATTGTCGTTACCGGCAAATCGAAAAGGACAACGGCCAGCGTCGTTACCAAAATTGCCACAAAAGACCCCGGAATTTTTCTCGAAATTTTTGGAAAATACACAACTACAAGGATCGTGAATGCAGTAAATGCGGCAGCCACCGGATTAAACGTTTGTATATGTGCAAAGTAGCTTTGCCATTTGGCAAGAAAACCCGAAGGAGTATCGGCAATTTCAAGTCCAAAAGCATCGGCAATTTGAGTAGAAAAAATTACCAACGCAATACCACTCGTAAAACCTACAATAAGCGGATGCGGGATATATTTCAGCAGTGCACCCAACTTCAGTACACCAAACAGCACAAGCAGTACGCCCGCCATAATGGTAGAAATAATTAATCCATCGATACCATACTGAGTAACAATACCGTAAACAATTACAATAAATGCACCCGTAGGACCTCCAATTTGAACCCGACTACCGCCAA
Source organism: Salinivirgaceae bacterium (assembly GCA_027858775.1). Classification (GTDB taxonomy): domain Bacteria; phylum Bacteroidota; class Bacteroidia; order Bacteroidales; family Salinivirgaceae; genus Salinivirga. The sequence continues at coordinate 4,840 of JAQICA010000211.1, forward strand.
ACACCGAAATAATTAAACCGGCGACCACAGCCGTAATAATTCCTTTTTCGGGCGATACTCCCGATGCTACAGCAAAGGCAATAGCTAATGGCAAGGCCACAATGCCAACCACAATGCCCGCCATAGTATCATCTATAGCTTGTTGGCGCGAAATGCCTGATTTTAAAAGCGTGAAAAACTTAGGGCGAAAAACAGAATTCATTTTCAGTAGATTTTTAAAGGCTGCAAATGTAGCACTATTTCGCCCTCGTTATTCTCCACGGATAAAATAAAAACTGTCACTATTATGAAAGATTTTCGCATCCGAAAATAATCAATTACTGAAGTTTCGTACCTCAAAATAAGTTTTATACCTATCCGTTTTCGTGCCTGCTTTTTGGATAATACTGTGATTTGATTATCCACTTCATGCATATTGCGCTAGTATCTGGCTGTATATCATTTGCTTACCATAATTGTCAATCGAAACCTTTCTTGGAAGATGCAATTGGAACCGAGAACTCAAACCGACTACCTTTATTCACTTCGGAATACACATGAAGTTCTCCGTCCCACATTTCTACAAGCTTTTTACTAATTGTGAGACCAAGTCCTGTTCCTCCCTTTAACTTAGCATACTCGTATTCGACCTGTCGAAATTGAATAAATATATTATCAATCTCTTCTTTTGGAATTCCAATTCCGGTATCTTCGACATAGAAGAGCATACAATTCTCACGTCCAAGAGTATACCCAATGGTTATAGCTCCCTCATTAGTGAATTTTATTGCATTATCGATCAAGTTTCCAAGAACCTGTCGCACCCGCACCTCATCTGCAAAAACATTGGGCGAAGGCGTATCGGGAACAGAGAGCCGAAGCGCCAAATTCTTCTCTTTTGCCAACAAATGAAAACGATCAAAAACGGCATTAAACAACTTATGTACTCCTGTAGGTTTAGGAATCACGTGTACTTTTCCACTTTCGATTAACGAAATATCGAGCACATCGTTAAGCAACAACATTAAACGCTGGCTGTTATTGATAATCATATCGACATAACTCCGGTTTTTTTCGTTTATAACTTCGTCTTGTCTCAATAAATTCGCAAACCCTAAAATGCCATTCATGGGCGTTCGAATTTCATGACTCATGTTTGCTAAAAAAGCAGACGTAAGCCGATCGCTCTCCTCTGCTTTTGCTTTTGCTTTTTGAAGGTTTTTCTCCGAAGTTTTCCGATCAGTTATATCGTCCATTGTAAGTAACACATGGTCTATTCCACGCAAAACAAGCCACGAAGTAGACACCAGAACATTTGTTTTGACAATGCCCGCATTTTCCTTTTTGTACAAAATGCCCTCAACTTTATTAAAATTAGTATGCGATTCAAGTGTATTTAGCGCCATATTATGTATAACACAACTGGCACAATTTGCTCCTATCCCACATAATAACTGCCCGGGCTCTGCGCCAGAACAAGAAATAGCTTCGCAAAGCGTCCGCCCTTTCATGTTTTGCGTCTGCCCTCTTTGTGCGTAACTTTGGTTGTTTTTCACAATACGCATATTTGTATCAAGCAGCATAATACGCAATGGCGCCTGGAAAAATATTTCTTGTAAAATTGTTTCATTTTCATGGATGCGGTCTTCGGTTCGTTTCCGTAAGGTCACATCGCGCACTACCATTTGCACATAATCCTCACCAAATCCCTGAATGAGGCTACCACTATTCTCAACCCAACGCATTCTCCCATCTTTATGAGGAAACCGCTGCAATACATTTAAGATACTCTCTCTTTTAGTAATGGTGTTCATTCGTTTATGATAGTTCGGCAACTCATCGGGAGGTAGAAAATCTTTTGTGTTTGCTCCAATCATCTCTTCCGGGTCGTAACCCAAAATACGCTTAACAGATTGTGATACATACATAATAGTTCCATCCATTTTGTGGAGTATTACAATATCATTAGCATTATCGCTGAGCATACGGAACTGCGCTTCACTCTCTTTGAGTGCATTTTCCATTACATTGCGGCGTTCAATAAACCACATAAGTACACGTATGATAATGAGTGCAAAAAACCAAAGAATAATAAAAACCACATTCCGATATTCCCGTGTTCCGTCCATCTTGGAGTGAATCATAAAACTATCGAGCCCTAAAAAACTTACCAAAACCAAAGCTGTAATTCCAATACCAACAAGAAATATCCGATGATTCGATTGTGCAACGTGGTAAACCGACAAGCGTAAAACATTTCTCACAAAAGGTAAATGCAAAAGCACATCGGCAAACACCACCATAAAAACAAAGTTCAAACTATCCTTAATGGCAAAGCCAATTAACACGCCATTTGGCAAATGATTAACAACCCGATCTGTCCAAAAAGGTGGATTCAAAGAAAGAATTAGATTATACAGCACTAGAAAAGTAAGTGTGAAAAACAGTAACACAAATCCCACAAGAAAAAAATAACCCCTATAGAAGTGCTCGGAACGTTCTTTATTTCCATCGACAAACCAGCCAGAAAATGTGAAGTAAGCAAGCAAAAACAGACTATACAGAACATTAGCGAAGCCCTCTTGCGGCCACAGGAGAAACGGATACAACGCCCCGCCAGCCAAGGCTGCAATAAAACCATATTTTCGGCCGTAACTCATTCCAACTAACAGTGGAAAAACAATGGCCCACGGGTAAATAAACTGAACATCGTTGGTAGAAACATTCAGGCTGTATGTAGCTAAGCCAAAACACAGCACCCCCGACAAAACTGAAATTGCAATTTTATTGAAATGAGAATAGGGCTTACTACCTGGATAAAAACGGGAAATTAACATAAAATGATTTTTATATAACTAATTGACTCCCATATTCGCAATTTACTACTTTATTCTTTATCAAAATAAAGTAAAAACACTTGCAACACACAACTAAATACATAAAACACCTATTAATCTGAATTTCAATCAATTAAAAGCCCGCTTAATCAAGGGTGGCTTTAGTCACTACAAAGAACAAAAAATGCAATAAAATTATGCGTCTCTCAAAAAGCACGACAACAAATGGTCGTTTACTAAACCGACCGACTGCATATACGCATAAACGATAGTAGGTCCAACAAATGACATCCCCCGCTTTTTCAAATCACGAGATATTATTTGCGACAGAGGAGTTTCGGCAGGCACATCTTCCGGCTTATGCCAATAATTTATTATCGGTTGATTATTGACATATTGCCACAAATATGCATCGAACGAGCCAAACTCCCGCTGAATATCGATGAACACACGCGCATTTTTTATGGCACTTTGAATTTTTCGTTTATTCCTGACAATTCCAATGTTTTGCAGTAATTCCTTTTCTTTCTTCTCTCCATAGTTAGCAACCTTTTCAACATCGAAAAAATCGAAAGCGCGCCTGTAATTCTCGCGTTTATGCAAAATGGTAGTCCACGAAAGTCCTGCTTGCGCACCTTCCAGCACAAGCATTTCAAACAACTTTAGATCATCGTGAACAGGCTTCCCCCATTCTTCGTCGTGGTAGCTCACATAAAGCTCATCATCTGGTTTTGCCCACCAGCATCGTTTTCGTTTTTGATCCATATCGTTTTACATTTCAGTTAGCGTTCATTTAGCATGTTTTTTGTGACTCAGCAAACTAGCGTTTCGGCACCAAATATAAGATGGAGCCATATACACCAAAACGTACTCGGGTAAAAGCATTTAAGAGGGAAGCGTTTATTGCTGTAAAACATTACGTTTTAAATATTATTTATACTAAATTCGCTAAAAAATTTTAACTGTACAATTATGAGAAAACATATTTTTAACGCAGGTCCATGTAAACTACCTGAGCAAGCATTAGAAAACACAGCCAAAGCTGTTCAGGAGCTCGGAAACACTGGACAATCAATAATGGAAGTTTCACACCGTAGCAAAGAGTTTCAAGCTGTAATGGACGAAGCTCAGAACCTTTTCAAAGAACTGCTGAACATTCCTGACAATTACGAAATTATGTTTATGGGTGGCGGAGCATCAACACAGTTTGCGATGATTCCTTTCAATTTCCTAAAAACAAAAGCCGCTTACGTAAACACTGGAACATGGTCAGACAAAGCCATTAAAGAGGCAAAAATGTTTGGCGAGGTTGATGTTATTGCCAGCAGCGAAGACAAAGACTATGCTTACTATCCAAAATTCGATATCCCTGCTGATGTCGATTATGTGCACATTACATCGAACAACACCATTCGCGGAACAGAAATTTTCGAAGATCTTGATTCCAAAGTGCCCTTGATTGCCGATATGTCGTCAGACATCATGAGCCGCAAAGTAGACGTATCGAAATACGCTATGATTTACGGTGGAGCACAGAAAAATGTTGGTCCTGCCGGAGTTACATTTGTGATTATTCGCAAAGATATGCTCGACAAAGTGATAGATCGTACCATTCCTTCCATGTTGAAGTACGAAACACACATCAAAAAAGGTTCGATGTACAATACACCACCTGTAATTAATATTTTTGTTCTTAAAGAAACACTTACATGGGTAAAAGAGCAAGGTGGAGTAGAAGAAATGGAACGTCGTGCAAAAGAACGTGCCGATATGCTTTACGCAGAAATAGATCGCAACCCAATGTTTAAAGGTACAGTTATCAACAAAGAGTCGCGTTCACGCATGAACATCACATTTATTTTTGAAGATAAGTACAAAGATCTTCAAGATGACTTTATCAAGTTTGCCGGCGAAGGAAACATCATTGGAATTAAGGGACACCGCTCTGTTGGTGGCTTCCGTGCATCGACTTACAATGCTTCAAGTACTGAAGATGTAAAAGCAATGGTGGCCTGCATGCAGGAATTCGAAAAAAAACATGCTTAATGGTTCGCGTTAACCAATAACATACTACAGGTCATGTTTCCCAAAACGGAGACATGACTTGTTCTTTTACCAGTATTTAATTTAAAATAAAGTTGTTATGGCTAAAATTCTGATTGCAACCGAGAAACCTTTTGCTCCGGCAGCGGTAGACGGTATAAAAGATATTGCTCAAAAAGCAAATTTTGAAGTTGTTCTGCTGGAAAAGTACGACTCCAAAGACCAACTGCTTAGTGCAGTTGCCGACGTAGATGCTATGATTATACGTAGCGACAAAGTAACGAAAGAAGTGATTGAAGCAGGTAAAAACCTGAAAATTGTAGTTCGGGCCGGTGCAGGTTACGACAATGTAGATCTGGAAAGCGCTACTGCAAATAACGTGGTAGTTATGAACACACCCGGACAAAACTCCAATGCTGTTGCCGAACTTGCAATTGGCATGATGGTTTTCCTTGCCCGCGGCGGATTTAATGGAAAAGCAGGAAGCGAATTAAAAGGCAAAACCATTGGTATTCACGCATACGGAAACGTAGGAAAATACGTAGCAAAAATTGCCAAAGGCTTCGACATGAAAGTTTGCGCCTACGATCCATTTGCAAACAAAGGAGCAGTAGAAAAAGACGGAGTAAAATTCATCGATTCAGCAGAAGAACTTTACCGTACATGCCAGTACGTTTCACTGCACATTCCGGCCAACGACAAAACAAAAAAGTCTATTGGTTACGACCTTCTAAAATCGATGCCCAAAAACGGCGTGTTGGTTAACACTGCCAGAAAAGAAGTTATAGATGAAGAAGGTTTAGTAAAAGCAATGGAAGAGCGTAACGACCTGCATTATATTTCAGATATTGCCCCGGACAACAAAGATGTGTTTGCCGGAAAATTTGACGGCCGCTTCTTCTTTACACCTAAGAAAATGGGTGCGCAAACTTCTGAAGCAAACATTAACGCCGGAATAGCCGCTGTAAAGCAAATCATCAACTTTATTAACGATGGTGATACTACATTCCAGGTGAACAAATAGAAAATATAATAAATTGTTGAACAAGCACTTAGCTTATAATCAAGAGTAACAAATGGCAAAAATAAAACCATTCAGAGGAGTAAGACCTCCACAAGGCTTAGCCACCGAAGTATCGTCGCTACCATACGACGTAATGAACACAGAAGAAGCAAGAGAGCAAGCCACCGAAAAATCATTATTGCATATCATTCGTCCCGAAATCGATTTCGATCCGGGATACGACGAGCATGCACCTGAAGTGTACGACAAAGCTGTTGAAAACTTCAAAAAATGGCAAGAAAAAGAGTGGCTTATTCAAGATGAAAAAGACAAATACTACATCTACGCTCAAACAATGGACGGCCGCACGCAGTACGGACTCGTAGCCGGAGCACATGCCGACGACTATTTTAACGATATTATTAAAAAGCACGAACTTACACGTCCGGAAAAGGAAGAAGACCGCATGAAGCATGTTGAAATAAATAATGCCAACATGGAGCCTGTATTCTTTTCTTACCCTGCCGTTAGCGAAATCGATGCTATTGTTAAAAATGTAGTTGAGAGCAAAAAGCCCGAATACGACTTTACATCAGCTGATGGTTTTGGCCATCACTTCTGGGTTGTGGAAAACGATGAAGACATTCAGAAAATTACTGAATTATTCGAAACCAAAGTTCCATTTACCTATGTTGCCGACGGACATCACCGCACAGCAGCCGGTGCCCGCGTAGCAAAAAAACAAGCCGAAAATAATCCAAACCACACCGGAAACGAAGAGTACAACTACTTTTTAGCCGTACATTTCCCCGACAATCAATTGCACATAATTGATTACAACCGCGTGGTAAAAGACCTTAACGGACTTACTGCCGATCAGTTCATCGAAAAACTAAACAAAGATTTCGACGTAACAGAAGTAGGAACCGAAGCACACAAACCCTCAAAACTACACGAATTTGGCATGTACCTGGAAGGAAAATGGTACAAGCTGATTGCGAAACAAGGTACGTACAACGACGAGGATCCAATTGGTGTTTTAGATGTAACCATTCTATCGAATCGTTTACTCGACGAACTACTTGGAATTAAAGACCTTCGTCGCGACAAGCGCATCGATTTTATTGGTGGAATCAGAGGCCTTGGCGAATTGGAACGCAGAGTAGACAATGGCGACATGAAAGTTGCATTTTCTATGTACCCCGTTACCATGAAACAACTGATCGACATTGCCGATAGCGGAAACATTATGCCACCAAAAACTACGTGGTTTGAACCAAAACTCCGCAGTGGATTAGTTATTCACAAATTGGACTAACAGTTTTAGGTTATACATATTAAAAAACGGTTGCAAAAATTGCAACCGTTTTTTTTATTCCGAGTTTTTCTACATCGAGTCCGGACCATAAACTATAGTTGGATACATATCTGAAGTAGCAGAATCCGTATTATAATTACCATCCCAAATAACATCATGATACTCCCATTCTTCAGGAAAGTCCACATAGTATACTCTGCTATGAGTTAAATATGCAAAATCGGGGTGATGTGTTTTTATATATCGCTCTAGCTGATCAGCGGCATTTTCAGAACTTGGGTGACTGGAGTTATATCCATTGCACCGTCCGGCTTCATACCCATACGCGTGCCACCAATCGTAATATTGAAATGGATCAGTTGCTTCTTTTAACTCCGAGGGTATTTCAGTAACAGTTCCAATCGACGAATACAGGGCAATTACTGCTGAAGTTTCTGTTTTCTCTTTTACGCCAACATTCATAACAACAAACTGTTTTGACTCTCCATTGTAATCCTCATATTGCTTAGCAATAAAATTATTCATGTTAACATATGCAGCAAATACCTCCGATTCTTCTACAATATCACCTTCAAATAAAGCAACATTCATAAAAATCGAATCCGTAATTACATTATCATAATCCAATTCCGGATAACCAAATTTATAATTAAATGTTGTTTGCCATTTTTCTTTTTGTTTTCTCGCTAAGCGCCCGTATCGATCAA
>JAQICA010000214.1 GCA_027858775.1 Salinivirgaceae bacterium
TTATGGAGTTTGGTTTGGGAACCAACGGAAAAGGAGCCAACAACCTAAAGGTTGGCAGCGGCGCTTTTCGCCAGCTTACCCCGCTGAATGATTTAAAATTAGATGAATCCGGCAATCCAACTTCATCGGATCATTTGTTTATGAATGGTTCCGAAATCTTTAATTTCTCTTTGGAGATGGTTCCCATTCTGGTAAAAGAAACACTGGGGAACAACCAGTTGAATATGGAACAAATCGACCAGTTTGTATTTCACCAGGCCAACAAATACATGCTGAACTTTATCCGGAAAAAAATAAAGATTCCGGCAGAGAAGTTTTACTATTTTATGGAAACGGTTGGAAATACGGTTTCGGCCACTATTCCCATTGCGTTATACGAAGCGATGAAAGACAAAACCATTCTAGAAAATCAGAATGTTTTAATTGCCGGTTTTGGCGTGGGGTATTCCTGGGCTGGTAATGTTTTACGATTTAAATAATTGCACAACGTTTTATAAAAGACACATGTTAGTCTCTCAGGAAGTATTAAAAAGTGTAAGTAAAAAAGTTTCATTCCATAACCTTGATGAAACTATCGAAATTACAGATATTGAACATGTGCAAAACAAGTCCGGCAGAAGATTTAAAAATCAGTGTTTGTACTGGCTGGATTTGAATGACATTCCTGATAATTATATAAATAAACCTAAGGGTGTTTTACTGGTTGGTAAAAAACAATTTCAAAAAATTGGTAAACGAAAAACAGGTGATGCCGGGCTTATTGTTACAGACGATCCTGCCCTGTTGTTTTTCTCTGTAGCTGAATTTTTATGTAACGATGAAATTGTTTCAAGCATTCATTCCACGGCAACAGTGCACCCCGAAGCAATAATCGGTAATAATGTATATATTGGGGCAGGTGCTGTAGTTGATTCATGTACGATTGGTGATAATTGTATCTTACATTCAAACAGTTCGCTTGGTAAAAATGTAAAAATTGGAAATAACACCGTTATTCACAGTGGGGCAAATATTGGATTTAATTTTTTAGTTTTAAACAAAATCCATCAGGTACCTGGATGAAATATCAGCAAATTGCAGGCGTTAAGATTGGGAATAATGTTACAATTGGTTCAAATACCTGCATTAATAATGGTTTTATTACAGATACAAAAATCCATAACAACTCATTTATTGATAGTTTGTGCCAGATACAGGGAAGCGTTGAAATTGGTGAGAAATCAATTATTGCAGCAGGAAGCTTTATAGCTACCAATGTGTCCATAGGAAAAAGGGGTTGGATATCGCCCAATGTTAGCATCAGAGAAAACGTAAAAATAACGGATGACGTGTTTGTAGGAATCGGTTCTGTAGTATTGCGAAGTATTAAGGAACCATGCAGGGTATTTGGTAACCCGGCTAAAAAGATAACTGCCATTTAATTCTAATTCATTCTTTTCAAACCATAAAATGTTACAGAAAATGAGAGAAAAGCCAATAATATTAATCGGCGGTGGAGGTCATTGCATCTCATGCATCGATGTTATTGAGCAAGGGAATGAATTCAATATCATTGGAATAGTAGATTTACCTGAAAAGGTTGGGCAAAAAATTTTGGGTTATGAATTTATCGGAATAGATGAACAGATAGAAGACTTTGTTAAAGAATGTCCGAATTTTTTAATAACAGCTGGTCAAATAAAATCCACCTCTATTAGAAAAAGATTATATCAGTTTGTTAAAAATGCCGGTGGAAATTTACCTGTAATTTCAAGTCCACACGCATATATAAGCAAACACGCAACAATTGAGGAAGGAACCATCATTATGCATCATGCTATTGTTAATGTAAATGCCAAAATTGGAAAATGCGGAATAATTAATTCCAAAGCATTGATTGAACACGAGGCTGCTGTGGGTGATTTCACTCATGTCTCAACTGGTGCAATTATTAATGGTCAGTCCAAAATTGGTAACCATTGTTTTATGGGAAGCAACACTGTTGTGTCAAATAATGTTGTCATTTCAAATGATACGATTATTTCTGCAGGTTCTCAGGTACTAAAGAATATTTCAGAACCTGGAGTATATATAGGTAATCCACTTAGAAAAATCCATTAATCATGCAAACATTAATCATAGCCGAAGCAGGCGTAAACCATAATGGCAGCATCGAGCTAGCCAAGCAATTAATTGAAGCCGCTGCCAATGCCGGTGCCGACTTTGTAAAATTCCAAACCTTTAAAGCTGGTTCTCTGGTTAGCAAAGCCGCAAAAAAGGCTGAATACCAGCAAAAAAACATGCCTAATGTCGATAATTCGCAATATGCTATGCTTAAAAAGCTGGAAATTAGCGAAGCCATGCACCATGAACTCATTGCCCATTGCAAACAATGTGGTATTCATTTTTTATCTACGGGTTTCGATAATGAAAGCATCGATTTTCTTGATAGCCTGAACATTCCCTTTTTCAAAATTCCTTCAGGTGAAATCACCAATAAACCTTACCTGAAACACATAGCCGGCAAAAGCAAACCAGTGATAATGAGCACGGGAATGGCCAACATTGAAGAGGTGAAAGCCGCTTATAATGTTCTTATTGAAAATGGGTTAAAAAAAGAACAAATATCCATTCTGCATTGCAATACGGAATACCCAACGCCCTTCGAGGATGTAAACCTGAAAGCAATGGAACATATCCGTAAGGAACTTGGTGTAAAAACAGGCTATTCAGATCATACCAATGGCATCGAAGTTCCTGTTGCGGCAGTGGCTTTAGGTGCCACTGTTATCGAGAAACATTTTACGCTCGATCGTAATCTGCCCGGTCCCGATCATAAAGCTTCACTGGAACCCGGTGAATTAAAAGCAATGGTACAGGCCATCCGCAATATCGAAAAAGCAGTTTCCGGTTCTGGTTTAAAGGAACCAAGCAACAGCGAATTAAAAAATAAAGATATTGCACGAAAAAGTATTGTAACGGCAAAAACCATTCTTAAAGGCGAAACATTTACCGAAGAAAATTTAACGGTAAAGCGCCCCGGCAATGGGATCAGTCCTATGCTATGGGACGAAATCATTGGACAAAAAGCCAAACGTGATTTTCAGGAAGATGTGCTAATCGAATTATGAAGACATCACTAAATTCTGAGCACGCTTCAACGAAGCGCGTCCCCCTTAGAGAAGGGGGAACTGAAGGGGGATTGAATTTGAATATTTAATTTTAACCAAATGAAAAAAATTTGCATTGTTACCGGAACCCGCGCCGAATACGGCCTGCTCTACTGGCTCATTAAAGGAGTACAAGATGCCC
>JAQICA010000216.1 GCA_027858775.1 Salinivirgaceae bacterium
ATTTTATACCAATTAAAAGGATATGACAAGGATTGGATAAAAGCAGAAACAGGCAAAATAGCAACATATATAAATGTGCCACCTGGAACGTATATTTTTTCGGTACGCGCCTCGAACGAAGACGGGCTTTGGAATCCTAAGGAAAGACAAATCAAGTTGACAATATCGCCACCTTTTTGGTTTTCATGGTATGCCATCTTGTTTTATGTATTGTTATTTGCAAGTGGTAGTTGGGGGCTTATTCACATAAATAAAAAACCAGAGAATGCAACAGATGAAAACTCAGGTTTAACTTCTTCGAAAAAATCAAATTACGACTTTATTCAACCTAGCATTATTATAACTGAGCCTTCCGATCTAAAGTTCATCCAAAAAGTGTTAAGTCTAATAGAAGAAAACATTGCCGAAAAAGAATTTGGAGTACAACAATTAGCTGAAAAAATGAACCTTACCCGGCCTCAACTCTATCGCAGAATAAATGATATAGCTCATATTTCAATTGTCGAATTTATAAAAGTTGTTAGGCTTAAAAGAGCAGCACAACTTTTATCACAGAAACCAGAAAATATTTCAGAGGTTGCCTTTCAGGTAGGCTTTAATGATCTTAGTTATTTCAGCAAATGCTTTAAACAACAATTTGGCGTTTCTCCAATACGTTTTCTCGACGACCATAAATAAGCTCTCCCCTCCGATAATTTGAATATAGGGACTGGGAAATCATCCTAACAAAATGTCGCTCGCATGATTTTAGCTAAGCATATCGTGCGCTAATTCCATAACATTAAAGACTATAGTAGAAATTAGGTAGTGCCTTCTGTTTCGGTGAAAATATGCGAAAATTACAAGAGAATGAACTTTAATTACAAATCATCTTCGTCAATTGACTGTACTTTTACTGAGTAAATGTGTCGGTTACTTAAAAGATGAGATGAGCATGGACATAATAAATACAATTATTGAAAGATCAATATCTCACCGTAGGTGTTTCAGGTTAATACTTTTTTATGGGCATTAGGGCATCTCTGGAAATTACGCTGTTATAGTAGTTTCCAGAGATGCCCTAATAATATGACTTCGAATCTTAATAATCCAATTACAAAATATTTCTTAACAACAAAAATTCTAACAATGAAAAATATATACCTAAAAATATCTGTTTTAATTTGCCTTTGTATGACTTTGTTTCTTTCGAGCGCCAATGCTACGAATTACTATGTGTCAGCATTGACTGGAGATGATAACAATTCAGGGCTGTCCGAGTCTCAGGCTTTTGCAACAATTCAAAGTGCAGCCGACCTTACAAACTCTGGCGACAATGTCTTTATCATGAACGGCACTTACTCAGAAGTAAACCAAAACTCGAAATGGCATCAATGCGTTTTAACTATAACTCGTTCAGGCGATGCAAACGATGGATATATAACTTACAAAAACTACCCTGGACATTCTCCAAAACTTTCGGCAGTTGATTGTGTGTGGGGCTGTGTGGAAATATATGCTAGCTACATAAAATTTGATGGTTTAGAACTTGTGGGTACTAACGCTAGTATTACCTATACTTATGCCAAATCAGTATTCGACGAATATTGTGCGGGAGGTCGAGACTGGAACAAAATTGGAAAAGTAAATATCAATGGATTAGTCGTAAATGGTGTTGATCATGTTTATTTAAGCAATTGTATTGTTCGAGATTTCTCAGGAGGAGGAATTGCAGTTGAACGTGTTGATTATGCCTATATTGAATACAATACAGTTTATAACAATGCTTGGTATATGATGTATGCTGGTAGTGGTATCAGTTTGTTTCACTCTAGAGACATCGACACCAACACCACTGCGTATAAAAATATTATCAGGGGCAACATAACCTACGGTAATAAATGCCTTATTCCATGGGCCAGTGGTTCGCAACCTTATAGCTTGTCCGATGGTAACGGTATTATTATCGACAACAATACAAACTCACAAATAGGCGCTACTCCTTACCATGGTAGAACATTGGTAGAAAACAATGTAAGTTACAACAACGGGGGCGGAGGGGTTCACGGTTATACTTGTGCCAATGTTGATATAATCAACAACACCGCGTACAATAATGGTACAAACGTGGGGTATCCTGAAATAGACGGAAATCAATGTACGAATACAAAAATATATAACAATATTATGTATGCACGTACAGGTGGGGATTGCAATGGAAACAATGCCAATGTAACCTACAATTACAACATTTATTATAATGGCACCTACTATCGTGCTGGTGCAAATGATCTTGAAAATCAAGATCCTAAATTTGCATCAAAAGGATTAGATGGAAATGCAGATTTTAGTCTACAAAGCACTAGCCCAGGTATTAATTCGGGTAGTACTATTTCAGGACAATACAGTGCAATCGACATTCTAGGGACTACGCGGCCACAAGGATCAGCATCCGATAGAGGAGCTTACGAAGTAGCAACTGTTAGTAACAGAACACCCGAAAATCCATCAAATACGGTAAATGGCCTGGAGTATAAATATTATGAAGGTACATGGAGCGCACTGCCAAACTTTGGCAACCTTAGCCC
>JAQICA010000232.1 GCA_027858775.1 Salinivirgaceae bacterium
GTTTTATTTGGTTACCGAAAAAATAAAGGCGGGTGATTATGGCTTTAGCGAATCGTCTTTTATTGCTTTTGCACGAAATAATAAATACGAGGTGTTAATGAATAAAGCCATGTTATCGACTTTGGTAGCTCCCGAATTTAAAATAGATAACGAACAAAACGCAAGCGTTTTTCAGGATGCGCTAAATGCGCTTTATCCTCCTGGAACTTTCGATACAAAACACATTCAATACTTTAAAAAAGACAATAGCTGGTGTTTTGTACGTGGTGAGTCGTTTGGAGAGAAAAAAGGTTTTGTAGTGCGATTAAACGCAAACAACGCCATTGAATAAATAGAATATTCAGATAAAATTAATTAACCTAAAATTATAATAAAATGAAAAGGCTATTAATTATTGCTTTAGCTATTATTGGCCTGAATATTCAGGCACAAGAAGCAAAAACTTACGCTGTAAAATCGGGCTACATCAAGTATCAACTAGGCGGTAGTACAAAAGGAACAAAAGAACTTTGGTGGGACGATTACGGCAAAAAAACTTGCGAAACAGAGAAATCGACCACCACCACAAAAATGTTTGGCATAAAAAACACCGAAGAGAAACACTCGACAACGGTAATTATTAAAGACAAATTTTGGGTAGCCGATTATATTGATAACAAAGGCTCGAAAGGTACTGTTCCCATGTACAAAGAAGGACAAGAAGTAGTGGGGCAAATGACGGAGCAAGAGCAGCAAGAATTTGCTGATGAGGTGCTTGCCGGTATGGGAGGTAAAAAAATGGGCACCGAAAGTTTAAATGGTTACCAGTGCGATGTAATTAAATTAATGGGAATTAAATTGTGGATATACAAAGGTTTAGTACTAAAAAGCGAAGGCAAAATATTGGGAATTGAGACCAATGAAATGTTTGTTGAGTTTAAGCCAAAATCGAGTGTGCCGTCATCGAAATTTAATCCGCCATCGGGTGTGCATTTCGAAGACTTAGCAGCAAAAACAGGCGCCCAGGGTTTGGGGGGGCTATTTGACGGAATGGAAGATTTGCAACAGGAAGATGAGGAAGAGGATGAAATTACATCTGTTGATTATTCATTCGATAAGTTTAGCAAAATTGTAAAAAGCGGCAATATTGAAGGTTATCGTTGTGTAAATGTGCGAACCATGGACGGAATGCATGTAGCCAGTTTTACGAAAGGACTTAACTCAATTATGGTTATGGCACAATCGGACAAAAACATGGGAGATGATGAGGAAGTTGACTCCTTTGAAACATTTAAGCACAACGGTCACACTTGTCATTACGGTGACCTGGAAGAAGACAATGGCTCAGCAGTAATAGTTGAATATCCATCGGACGATATGATTGTTACATTTATGGCAATACCTAAAAAAAGCAAAAACGACCTTATTCAAATTGCAAATAGGATGCAGTTCTAAGACGATTGCAGAACTGATATATCTGTTGGGAAATATCTATAACAACATGTTTTTGTTAAGTATTGAGGGTTGCACAAAACATCGATATTGACTGAATGGGCAAGGTGATTATGAAAGAAAACCTCTATTTGTTGGCAATCCGGGAAGATGAGGATCTACGAAACTCCAGTGAGGAGGAATTACGTGAAACCTACCATATGATGCCGAAAGTGCTAAAAATTCGCATGGGAAAATAATATAAACTAACAATCAACCTTTTCATGAAAAAGCGACCATCAATACTAGGAACAATCATTTTTGCAGCCGTATTTTTTATGGCAGGCCTAATGACCTACAAACACATTACAAAGCCTATGGCCGAAGAAGCCGAAGCCTCAAAAGATTGGCCAACGGTTGACGGAATAATTACACATGCTGAATTAACAAAATCGAGAGACAGTGACGGGAATGACATGTACTCGGCTAATGTTCAGTACGATTACACGGTGGACAATAATACATTCAACAGCTCAAACATACAAACAGTAGATGGTTCTAGCAGTATGAAAAGCAGCGTAAAAAAAACCCTAAAAAAATATGCCAGGGGCACAACGGTTGCTGTACATTACGATCCTGATTTTCCGAATACCGCAGTACTCGAAACCGGAACCGGATTTCTATTTGGTTTGCTGTTAAAGTTGCCACTTTTGTTTTGCGTCGTTTCGGTGCTAATGATATTTAGCCTGTTTAAACGCCTGTTGTTTGGCAGATAAAAAATAAATAGGTTTAGTGCTTATAATACAATTCGGCAACTGACACATTTGGGATACCCGAAATTTACGATTGAAATGAGCATGCAACCAACTACAATACTCCGTTAAACCTTTGCAAATGCTTGGTAAGCAGTTATTTATGTGTCGACGAGCGTTAATCGCAACTCTTTGATAATAAAAACTTTGCGGCATTGCGTCTCTGCGTTTAGGCTTTTTTTAACGGACTATTGAACTATACACCAATAAAAAAAAAGATTGACAAACTAAATTATAGTATTCATTATAATTAAAACCTAAAACGATGAAATCACACGAAGTAGATTACAGAATCGGAGGTCACGACATTCAGTATGTCGAAATTGAACTTGACCCACAAGAAACAGTTATTGCGGAGGCCGGTGCCATGTTTTACATGAAAGAGGGCATTGAATTTGTCGCCAAAATGGGCGATGGCTCTGAGCCGGAGAAAGGCTTGTTCGGGAAATTAATGTCGGCAGCCTCGCGCAAAATTACCGGTGAATCCATTTTCATTACTCATTTTACACATCATGGTGTCGGAAAAAGCCATGTTGCTTTTGCCGCCCCCTACCCCGGAACAATAGTTCCTGTTGATTTGGCCGCCATGGGTGGTTCAGTAATCGTTCAGCGCGATGCTTTTTTATGCGCTGCCCTGGGCACCAAAATAAGCATGCACTTTAACCAAAAAATAGGTACCGGTTTTTTTGGCGGCGAAGGTTTTATCCTGCAAAAACTACAAGGCGACGGCAAAGCATTTATCCACGCCGGTGGAACTCTCGTAGAACATGAACTGAATGGCCAAACGCTGCGCGTGGACACAGGCTGCGTTGTGGGATTCCAGGAGGGCATAAATTTTAACGTGCAACGTGCCGGCAACCTTAAATCGATGGTGTTTGGTGGCGAAGGCCTGTTTTTGGCTACCCTTAGCGGAACCGGAAAAGTATGGTTACAATCCATGCCCATCAGCAAATTAATTAGCCAGATCTCCACAGGCAGCTCCAACAGCAGAAAAGAAGATAGTGGTGGCTTGCTTAACAACCTATTTGAAGGATAAAAATCCTTTTTACAGCTTCACGCACCGGTACAAACCTATACGTGCGGGTGCGTGAATTAACTGAAAAATATTTATAATGAAAAAAATACTTATTACATTATGCAATGCGTTTATTGCGCATAACGCCTTTTCTCAAATCGAATTGAAAGGCAATTTAGATGATGGCACCCACGGTGGAATAGTGCTCATTTCTGCTGATATTCGAAATTGAGAAAAGTAACTGGCAAACACCTCATGATTTGACAATAGAGAGACCAGATGCGGATTGTGTTTACGGTGGAGAATTCTATTTTTTTAATGTCAACATTCACAGAACTTTAATCCTAATTGAATTTGAAGAAAATGGAGAGACACCAGTTGTATGTGCAGGAAACCATGATGATTACGAAATGACTTTTAAAAACAACCGGAATATCATCAAAAAGTGGTTGAAAAATAATGATTGGATTTAAAGCTAAGGATGATGAAAGAAATTAAGGGCATAAAAGAAATTGAAAATATCGAAAGACTTGAAAATGAATATGATTTACAAAAAGCTTCATTGCTTGAGCGTAAATTACGATTAATGATTAAAGAAAGCCCGGATTTAAAACCCATTCGAAAAAATACGAGACTTAATCTCAGAATACGAAACTAGAAAGTGGTCGGATTTTGAAAATATAACCGATTCCCAAATAGACGAATCTGAAAAAGCAGAAGAAATCGTTGATTACGAACAAAAATTCATACAGAAACGTAAAGAAAGCATCAGAAAAAAGGTTAAAGAATTTGATATGACTCAGCAGGATTTGGGACAAATATTGGGTCACCCAAAATCATATATGAGTGAATTAAAAAATGGTGTTTCCCAATTCAGATTGAAAAAATTGGTAATAATACATCGACTTTTAGAGATAAGCTTGAAAACATTAATTTCAACTTATCTTCAATCTGAAACAAGAGATAAAGTGAGAGAATCCATTGAAAAACTGAATAAACCAAAACTCAGATTGAGAAAAACAGAAATAGCATAGAAGCAAAAGCGCATAACAAAGCTATTATGCGCCAGTCGGGGCATTCACAGCATGTTCAACCACTCGTTTGGCCCCTGGCAGCCGCGTTTATATTGATGCAATCACAGTGTGTTGGAGCGCCGAACGTCCGCATAAAGCCGGACGTGTACGCTGAGAGGAACCGCAGCATTCAAAAGAATTTGGAACGGTTTCGCAAGCCGCAATCTTCGGAACTCAGGACGTCTGTTAGCTCCCCATGAAATGAGGAAGGTGCTCTTCACCCTAACCGCCAAGCATGAAAAATGACAGTGCGGAGATTATTAGTTGTATCTAAGCAAATTTTGCGGGTGGATAATTTCATTTGCGGAGAATAAGGAGTGTATTTGTCGCATAAATTGCGGAGAATGAAATTCTATATACACGACAAAGAAAACTGGACTGACTTCACCTGGGACAATAAGAAAGTGATGTTAAAACTAGGTGAAGCTAGATATCAACAAGGCAGACTTCTTGGGAAAATGGAATCACTGGGCTTTGATTTGCAAAATGAAGCAGTATTGAACACACTCACTTTAGATGTTATAAAATCATCCTAAATCGAAGGCGAATTTTTAGAAATAGAAAAGTACGTTCTTCAATCGCTCGAAGACTGGGAATCGACATTGAAGGCTCAGTAGAATCGGAGCGCCAGTATGTCTGCACAAATTATGAATTGTAAGAAATGCCAGGCGGAAACATTCAGCGCTGAATGATTCCCCACGAGATAAAAATTCCCCCCTCTTATAAAGTGGCGGGATTTTTTTTTGCCCGTTGTTGGATTATACCTGGCCAGTCCTGTTTTAGGCACCCGGGGAGCTTTTTTGGCATCTAGGAATTTCAATGCATTGAGGTGGGACTTATATGGGAGCTATGACAATTTTTCACCAAGGAAAATATAATATCTCCTTTTCTTTTTTAATAATCTGGTATTAAGTTTTACATGTATAATAAAAAATAGTTTTAAGAGCTTCCCGCTAAAATTGCCATTTTTGTTGAACTGGTTGAAGTAGTTCTTATACATTTTAAAACCTAAAATTACCTTGTCGGTTATATCATCATTAGAATGCAATTTCAAATGGGAGCGGTTAAAAGCATCCCGATATTCTGCAAAGGACCAATGATGAAAATTCATTTTCTTTTTCCAACACTTTTACCAACTCTTTAGGAACCTGTTTTCTTTTGTTGTGGTTAAGATATCGGCTATGATAAATTGACCCCCGGGTTTTAATGTTCTATGTATTTCATCGATAAACAACTCTTTGTGAGGATAATGAAAAGCACTTTCAATATTTATAATGACGTCAATGCTATTACATTTTATTTGCGATAAATTTTGTGCATCTCCTTCAATGAAGTTTACATTGTTTTTATTTCTTTTTTTCTTTTCTTTATTGGCTATTTTTACGTTATTGGAATTTAAGTCCACACCTGTTACACTTTTAATCTTATAATTATCTGCAACATATAATGCGACAACTCCATTACCACAACCAATGTCTAATAAATCTTTGTCTGTTAATATTGAAAACTTGTTGATACAATATTCTATTAAATTACTCTGAGCCTGACTGAAACTGTCCTTATCATCCTTATAGAAGGGGTAATGAAGCATGTGATAATCACCATTTATTGTTTTTAAGGCTTCATTCATCGATTTGTAGTAATCGCCGGTTGCAAAAGCTGTTTTTGTTAAGCT
>JAQICA010000221.1 GCA_027858775.1 Salinivirgaceae bacterium
CTTAAAATACTTATGTCAATCCCTCCAATTTGATGTCGTTTTGGTGATTTTAGTATCTGCCTGGTGCGGGCTGGCCTGATCAAATTGGCGGGCCAGCGTTGGGGTGAATGTTCAATGAATATAAATGACATAAAAGAGGCTTGTTCAGCTTTTATGTGTCATTTAATTTATTGAACAGAGCGGGTTGAAGCGTAATTTGATCTTGACTTTTTTGTATCTTTTTTTTTCAAGAAAAAAAGATTAGTTAAAAAGAGTCCACAACTTTCTCAACTGATCCGTAAACTCCAATTACTGTGTTATATTCATTTCGAAAACAGTTACTTACGAAAGTAAATGCCTTGATTCTCGAGGACAGCTTTGCTCCGCCATCTGGGTTCGCTGAAGCTATAGCCGAAGTGAAAACTATGCGGAGGTGAGGTTTTAGTTTTTGAAATTTTATGACTGTACACAACTAAAAAATATACGTTTTCTTAGATGCATCAGTTGGTAATTTTACCCTTTTTATCACAGATTTTTGAAAATATCCTGTTTTTTGGTAAGGCTTTTCGTATTTTAGTCATTCATTAATCACTCGAAATTATGGAACTAGTAGAGCTTATTGGTTATTTAGCTTCGGTACTTATAATGGTTTCAATGATGACCATTTCAATTATGAAAGGGCGGGTCATTACTATTTTAGGCGGCTTGTTATTTATAGCCTATGGTTTATATATTGAATCGCAGCCTGTTGCAGTGTTAAATGCTTTTATTGTATTGTTCAACTTGTACTATATGTATAGGTATGTGTTTCATTATGATGATTTTAAGTTGCTCGAAATTACTGCCAAAGGAAACTATTCCGATGAGTTTTTTCAGTTCTTTGAACATGACATTAAGCGTTTCTTTCCCACATTTAAATTCGAAGTCGATTACGAACGGAAGGTTTTTCTGATATTAAAAAACATGATTGTTTCGGGCATGCTGGTAGGATATGAGAGGGAAGGGAGTTTTATTATCGAGATGGATTATGCCATTCCAAAATACCGCGATTTTAAATTAGGACGCTACTTATATCAGCAGACGCCAGAAGTTTTCACAACATCATACACCCAATTTGTTGCCGAAACAGAAAATGCAGCCCACAAGAAATATTTGCTCAAAATGGGGTTTCATCCTGTAGAGGAAATGGGCAGCACCTATTACGTGAAACTTTTATAGTTATTGTTACGTGTTGCGCAGTGTATTTTCGAGGTATTCAATATGCTTATCGAATATATCTTGTGCTTTTATTTTATAGTCTTTTGTAAGCATGTATTCGCCGCGCGATACCAACTGCAATACGCCCAGAGTCTGACTCCACAGCAATGAAATAATTAATTGCGGATTATCGCTTTGTTTTACCGACCCGTCATTTAATCCACGCTGATATGTGTCTGCAATAAGCTGAACGTTTTTTCTCCTGGTGTGATACGTTTTGTTGATATTAGGCGATTCGTGGGTATTTTTACCAAATAAAAAATACCGTTCTTCGAACGACCACAGCAAATTATAGAATTTTTTATTGATAAAAAAGAATGAAAAGTATGCACTTGTCAGGTTTATTAGAGTATCGAAACCATTACCGGTATTATTTATGTTTTTACGCAAATGATTGTCCAATTTTGTGAGAATGCGCAACACAACGGCAGCAAAAATATCGTCTTTTCCCGAAAAATAAATGTATAGCGTGCGTTTATTATAGTTTGCTGCTTTTGCAATATCTCCAAAGGTTGCATTGTCGTATCCTTTTTGCACAAGAATGCTCTGTGCTGCATCTATAATGTGTTCATATCGCTTTTCTTTCGCACCCGGTTTTTTCGTAAATTTTAATTCGTCCATCTTTTTTTTCGTTTAAAAAGGTTCGTTTCGCTATTCAAGATTGTTGGCTTATGCCCTTTGACATTTTGTGTTATGTGAATAGGGGCTAATATAGTAAAAATTCACTCGATGTGAAATTGTTTTGGAGCAATATTTTAATTATTTCGTATGTGTGAAGTTATTTTAGCTATTTATGATGTGTTGTTGCATGAACATGGTTTTGAAAATGCAATTTCGTATTTGTGAAATTGATTCGTGTCATACCAAGTGAGAAATGACGGGTAAGTGGAAGAGGTATTGATTGTTATAAATGCGAAAAATGTGCGCATAGCAGCGTTCTGTAAGCATTTTTTAATGCAGATAAAAATGAAATGGTTATTCGTTTTTGTACCCAATTTGAATTTTATTTTGACTTCGTCGAGCTCCGCTTCGCTACGGTTCTTCATTCTATTGGCTCTACTTTAGGTACAAAAATGGACATCCATAATCTATTTTTATTTTCAAATCTCCTTATCAAAAGCCACCTCCGAAGTGGAGGTAGCTTTTGTGAAATAAACCAACTAAAAATCAGAAAGGTGGATTTTGTAATCAAAATAAAAAACTCTTTATATTTTTTTATTTTGAGTTTTAATCTCGTGCTGCCAAAATTCATATATCATAACCATGGCCAGGGTGTCTAATTCACAATACTTAAGCAGCCCTTTGATGATGTGATCTCTTTCTAATACATTCATTTCTGTGAATTGCATTTTAGCAAAAGCGGTCTTAATATGCGTTTGCTTTGTTTGTGTTTGTTTCAAATTACGGTGTGGCCAATACTGCTTGGTAAATGAAACGACTTTAAAGATTGCCAATACTCCAGAAATTGTTGGGGATTGCCGGTTACTTTCCTGTTTAGTTACTCCGAAATAATACTTGAATAACCAACTAAACGGCGAATGTTATTTATGCATTTATACAAACTCAAATCGAAAACTTCAACCATTTTTCCCATACCTCAGCGAACCGCCATATATGCACCTGAACGAGAAAAATCCGGTGAGTGTTTTGAACAAAGCGTGGGAGTGAAGCTCGCGTAGGTATGGTGGTTTCGATACGCTCCGTTATCGGGACAGATACTGACAATTAAAATCAAAATAAACACAGATGAATTAGAAATTCATTAGCGGTAAGTCTTTTCCTGAGTACAAAAATATAGAAGACTATAGCAGAAATGTTTGTAGTCTTTTTTTTATCCTATATGAGGAAAAAAGGAGCAGTTTAAGATACATTGAAAAGTTAGTGGACTTCTTTATTGGCTCCATTACCATCTCATGAAAAATTTTTATGGTGCGTGGGTTTATGAGTTTTTATTTGCTGCGCAGACAAATATAAAAAACGTACAATCCCTGGAACTTTTTAGTGAAAATATTCTCCCAATGCGCTCCCCTATATTTTATATAACTAATTAATTTAATGTATTTTACTTAATCCGTAACATTGAATGCGGTTGCTTTGATCTCTTGTTCGGTTCTTGATATTCCATATTTGTCAGCCAACTTTCGCCACATCTTTACTGCTTTTTTAACTTGATTAATTATTTCAATAGCTTTTGATTCGGTCAAACGAAAATATGTATGAACCTCCATAGCCAATTCAATATTCAATGCATTATCATTTTCAGAGATATTCAATTTTAAACCTATTCCGCTTTCAATGGGATTGATATCAAAAGCTGGAGATAATTTCCAACCTTCTTTAGTTAACAAAAAACCGTGATTCCTAAGATGGTCATCCGTATTAGAGACACAAATACTAAAAACAATCCTTCGCCACAATTCATGCAGATCCTCTTCCACATTAGATCCATAAGTGGTTATAAAATCTACTAACTCCAAATAACTGGCGCCTTCAGCAGTATCAGTACCATCGGTATATCCAAGTTGCGTCATAGCTGAAGTAAAATGAATACGTTGACCTTTACTAGTACGATCAAACCTTTTGGTTAAAAAAGTGTGATGTTTACTTGAATACTTTTGGGTCATACATTGAGCCATATTGATTCCAGCAGCAACTGCCAGCTCATAAGTAACCATTTCCCACGCTCCAATATCTCCCTCATCATTTTTACTTGGAAATTTAGCTATCCATAAATGATTTTCAGGATCAAGAACACTGGCCTTCGGTCTTGCTCCTCCCAAAGATGATCCCGGATTAATCAACATATTTAACCACTTTAAATATTCCGGATCATCAATTGCACCTTCATCTTCTAGCTTTAGGCTTATTTGCTCCAGTTCACGTATTGATGTCCATGGAGGAGTTGCATTTCGTTTATCATCATTTAGAAATGGTCCACTTTCACATGTCTTAAACCTTAGTCCGCCCATTCGATGTTCATCATAAACGCCAAGCAAGTAATCAGTTTCAAATAACTTTTTGGGTTTTCGTTCCTGCAGCCTTGCCTCAGCAGCCTCTTTGCGCTGCATAAGTACTCGCCCCCATCGATCTGGTGATGAATCTAAAAACATCCCAAAATTAATTTTTTCAGCATCATTCAAGTATTGTAGACCTGAATAAAGCTGAAGATCCGGATCAAGTGCTTGTGCAAAACCTGAAGAGAGCCATGCATCATTATATTCAAATGAAAAAATTTCTTTTCCTCTGAACAAGTCTGATGTCAGAACACCCATAAGCAAAGACTCTTTGATCTCTTGCCAATCAGCATACACATAAATAACTCTCTTTGCCATATCTATTTTCTTTTAGGTGCCCGATCTTTCGTTTTTAATTGTGCATCCTGCAATTTTCTGCCAAGCTCATCATCTTTTGCTAACAATAAAAAATCCTTTTCTAAACCCATGACCTTTAGTACATTAAGGTAATGTCCAATACTCACCGTAGGTTGTCCTTTTTCAATGGATAGCAGTGTTGGTCTGCTTATTCCAGCTCTTTCAGCTACAATTTCACTACTAAATTTCCGTCGTAACCTGGCAAGCTTAATTTGTTCGCCTACAGTCTCTAAAATCCTGCTTGTTCTGGGTAGAAGGTTAATTGTTTTTTTGACCATAATGCAAATTATATATTACAAATATAATACTTTTTGTAAAATTAATCTTGCATTATAAAGAATTTTAATACAAATGCATCACGTAACCTACATTTTATAAAATATTTGCGGGTTTCAACCTACAAAATGATACTTGTCTCTAAATTTCAATATGAAAAAAATCAAATAAACAGAGCAAGTAACGGGTGTGTTTATTTTTCCCATATCTCAGCGAACCGCCGTATATGCACCTGAGCGAGAAAGATCCGGTGAGTGTTTTGAGCGAAAGGTGGGAGCGTAGCTCGCGTAGGTACGCTTGGTTTCGATGCGTTATGTTATCGGTACGAATATTGACAATTAAAATAAAAATAGCCACAGATGAATTAGAAATTCATTAGCGGAAAGTCTTTTCCTGAGCACTAAGAAAACCGGCCATTTCGAGTCGCTCAGGCCAATGGTCACTGCGCGGAGTCGAAGTGCACATGCCACTCAATGGCCTGCGGTGCGTAAAAGAAGAAGAGGGTTGCTCCTGCATGAAGACAACCCCCCGAAATAAACCAACTAAAAACCAGAAAGGTGGATGAAAATATTCGATTACCTGTTATACCTAACAGGTAAATCATTTCCGATCATTAAATCTAAATCTTGTTCATTATTTAAAACCTGATCTTTAATATTTTCCCAATACATTTTAATGCTATCTGTTTTAGATATCTTAATCCCCTGATTCTGTTCGTTCGATATCACATTTGGCAGCTCAATTTCAGGGCGACCAAAACCACCCTTACCTCTCTCACCTGCTATACATGGCGCAAAACTATACATGCCATTAAATTGTTCTTTCTCATCAAACATTACAGCTTTATATATTTTATATTTCTTTAATTCTTTTGTGGGTTTGTATTCGTCTACATCATCCCCTTTTATAGGGATACACATACCACAGGAACTTTCTTTTATTTCCTTTTTTTCTGCATATTTAAGATTTTCAGTAAGAGGTTTTAACGATACATTAAAGAAAATGTCATTGTATTTCTTACTAAGTGAATAGATATCTTGAATATCGTATTCCTCGTAATCTTTAACAACGAAAAGGGTATCTAATACAAACTTTTTCTTTTTATTTGATCCAAAAAGGATAATAGACCCTATTGGAATTTCTCTTAGGGAAGGGTAATGAGCTTGCTTACAAATCATATAATAAAACTCATTCCCAAAAACAAAAGGGTCGGTATTTACGCGTCCTATTTCAGGCGTGTAAAAAGGAGAGAAAATATTTTTGGGTAATTTATCATTTGACGTATTGATGCTTTTTATGAGTTTAGCAGGTGCTTCCCATTCGCCCCAAAAGCACAAATTATCAGTTTTAACAGCCTCTAACTTTTTGGATACATATTTACCATTTATTGCCATAAATTTTCTTTTATGAGAACCGTCATTCCATTTTATGCCCGTTGATTTAGTATGTTCTTCACCTGAGTGAAAAAATTGAATGATTTTTTTATTATTGTCTTTCATATTTAAAGTGTTTATAAAAAGTGAATAATTTCATTAATATGCTTTGCATTTCACAAGATAATTAGCGGTACGTAGTCAAATACATCCTGTTAAATCCACTTCGTGGTAGGCTTCGAACAGGGTACATCAAATAAATCAATCCCTTAAGCACCGAACCGAAAACCCACTACCCTTATAGTAATTGCCCCGGAATACACTGCTGAGATTGTAGACGAGAGTCCGGCGCCTGGCACCGTCGGCATAGTCCTCTGTAGCACTCCACCAGCCGCCGTTGTTGACAACGCCGTCGAACGTACCATCGTAGTTACGGGCGCCTCCCGGAAGGGCTGTAAATCCACTACTGCCAAATTCGCTATCGTTTTCCAAATTGCCATAATTCCATAACCCTGCATTGCCGGCCAGCTTGCTGCCTTCATTGGTACCGCGGTATCCTGCATCATCAGCTTCGGCCTGGCTCATACCCAACTCTATTTCGAGGGTTTTCCACTCCTCATCGGTGGGCACGTGCCAGCCGGAAGGACAAAGGTTGCCTGTATTTACAGCGTACCAGTTATAAAGCGCACCGTATGTATCGGCATACGTGGCTTCATCATTGTTGTACCAACTGTAAGCGCCTGTGGTGTTGTTTTCCCAGGCGGTATTATCCGTAACCAAATCTATGGAAGTTCCATCCTTATAGGTGGTGGTTTTCAGATTTTCGGCCATCCATACCTGTGTTCCTATTTGAACAACTTCATACGTATTACCATCGATATCTGTCAAAATGCTGGAGCCAAATATTTTTCCTTCACCATAACTTGTTCCTTGTGAATTAACAGCATAGGCACGTACATAATACGTGGTTCCAGGTATTAGATTACTTAGTGTTGCCTGATAAGCACCTAAACCACTGCCACTTGCAGTATAAGTGTCTGCTAAAGTTGGTTCAGGTGAAATGCTCCAGCACAGGCCTCGTTCAGTTACAGCAAAGCCATTATCTGCTATTACTTCACCATTTCCGGTCGCTTCTGAATAGGTTATATTGGTTACCTCATTGGTTGCCACTATAGGAAGTCCGTTGGTGGTAGTAATACTGGTTTCGTCGCTATAGGCGGTTCCGGCACTATTTACGGCATAGGCGCGTACAAAATATTCGGTTTCAACGGCTAATCCGTTAATTTCTGTGGTAAAAGCACCCGAGCTGCTTCCATTGGTAATTTTATTATCATCATTCACATTCAAATTAGCATTTTCGCCCCAAAGAATGCCACGTTCGTTAACTGCATTGCCGCCTTCAGCGGTTACATTTGCCTCAGCAAAAGCACGAATTCCATTGATGTCAAATATAGCCCCGAGCAATACGGTGGCAAGTCCCGGTTCGTAGTTCTTCCATATAGGTGTATTGTTGTTGAACATAAGTATTTCGCCATCGTTTCCGGGCGCAATATTGACCCATTGAGAACCATCCCAGTAACGCATTTCGCCCGCAGCTGTTCCTTGCGGTGTGTTTGTTAAATCATCATAATTGCCACTGAATCCATATTCGGCGATACTATCGGCGATAATAGGCTTGTCGGATAAATCGTTGTAGCTTTTGTCCCATGTTGTAAATACAGGGTCGGTTTCGGTTTCAAGGTATGTGCCCAAATCTGATATTTGGCTCTCGGTTACCGAAATGTCTGTTGATTTGTCCCATGCTGTAAATACAGGGTCGGTTTCGGTGTCAAGTTTGTTGTTCCAATTAGTGGTGTCAGTTCCTGTAATGCTGCTTGATACCGATGCTCCAAAAATAGGGTCGGTTTCCGTTTCAATGTAAGTGCCCAAATCTGATATTTGGCTCTCGGTTACCAAAATTCCGGTTGATTTGTCCCAATCTGTAAAAAGTGGGTCGGTTTCGGTAATTTCACCGCTTACTGTTTCCGCAGTTTTAGCATGTAAGGCATACGGTACACTCAGCAACTGGCTTGTGCCCATTACAGTTCCATTCACGGTTATTTGGATGAAATAATCGTCGGCGCTCCAATCCACAGTGCTTAAATCGGCTTCGCTGCCAATATTCAGGTTTATGATGCCCTGTGCTGTGGTTGTGACGCTATGCGATTCGGTAAAAACCTGTGTGCCACTGGTGCTGCCTTGCAGAATGGCTACATCAACAGTTACGGATTCGTTGGCCATAACGGTGCCATCAGCATCGCGCAAAGCGGCCTGGTATTTGAATTCCTGTGGTGCTTGTGACAGTGCTGCACTCAGTGCAATGGCCAGAATGAATAGTAGTGTTGTAAATTTTTTCATGGTATTTTCGTTTTAGATTTGTATTACTCTTTTTCTTTTCGCAATTGATTTTTTGTTTGCCCCTTACCCTGAAGGGAGCAAAAAATAAATTGCTACCGCCGGTTAGGCTTAGTGAGGGTCTCGCTTAAAAAGAAACTCTCACTCATTTTTAATTGTGGGTTTTACTGTTTTATAATTTTATGCGTGTTTTGTCCGTTCACTTTCAGCAGGTAAGTGCCGTTGGACAAGTCCGAGAAGTCAATTTGCAGCGCTGTTTCGGTTATTTTTCCGGTTTTTATAACTTTTCCCTGCATGTTGACTATGCAGTATTCGGATCCATGCACATCTGCCTCAATGGTGAGGCGGTTTTGAACCGGGTTGGGGTACACGTTTACATTGAATCCCGTTTGCATTGGATCAGTAATGGAGGTAACTGTTAAATTACCTTGTTGAAAACCCTGCGTGAGTACATAGTCTCCTGCTGTAAATGTTTCAATTACGGTTCCCCCAAGCGTCCAGCTGAGCGAACCATTGGCCGCGGTAAATTCATCGCCGGCGGCACTCACCACATCACGGCTTATACTTTGTGCAAAAGCCAGCGTGGGTGCAATAAAAAGGATGAGTAAGATGTGTTTCATAAAGTTGAAAGTTTGTAAAGTTAAAAGTTATAAAGTTGAAAGTTTTGTCATGGCTCGGTTTATATATTTTATGTTCAATAATTTTCATATTTTTGTATCAAAAGCCACCTCCGAAGCGGAGGCAGCTTTTGTGAAATAAACCAACTAAAAACCAGGGAAAGGGATTATATATAAATTAGCATTGATTTTTTGGTGCTTAATTTTTTCTGTATCCGTTTTAATTAATTCTTTCATAATTATATTTCTTTAACCTTTCAAAAAATTTGTCATGGCTCGGTTCATATATATAAATTTAAGTTTCATTTCACCCCCTCAAACCCCGTCCCCAGATAAAAACCCTGTTTCAGCACCTCATTGGCAATGAGGTGCCAAAGCTCACATACTTCCTCTTTGGAACCCACCGGGGTAGATTTATAACCTGTATAGGCACCGGGTTTGCGTAAATATTTTGTGATTGTTGTGTTATTTATCACTGGCCTGCCAAATCCGTAGGGATAACTACCTGCTTCGCGGCAGGGCACAAAACTGAAGCATCCTTCGGCACTTTTACGGTCAGTAAAAGTAACTCCGGTATGCACATTATCAGTCAATGAGTTGCCGGTATCAGAATCGATAAGCCTGTTGAGAGTTAACTCTTTATATTCCTTATCAAACTCACTTCCATTCACATTAATCTCATCTTTGATAACCATTAATGTATCCAGGTAGAAAGCAACATTGGACTTTGATCCAAACTCACTTCCAAAAAGTACAATATCACCGGGGGTTATTGTATTTAACTCCCCTTTTTTACAAATGGCATAGTAAAACCGATTACCAAAAATATTGGGATCGGTATTTTGATTGCCTTCTTCTCCTTCTGAGAACAGAGGACTATGTATGGCTGTAGGATTATTCCAATATGTCTCTTTTTCATTTTCTTGCATCAATTCAAATTCTGAAGTCCCTTCATATTCTCCCCAAAAATTCAATAATGCCTCCACCTCAATTTTTGCATCGGGCTTAGTCACATATCTGCCCGGGTGAACCATAAACTTCCGGTAATGTGGATTGGGCGATTTATTCCATCTTCGTAATCCACGGCTGTAGCTATTATCATAGAAAATATAATCTCCAACACGTTGTTTCCGACGCTTATAATTTATCTCTAATTCTTTTCCGGGATGATTTATCTGATGTATAAAATTCATATGTACAATCTTTTCATTAACAAACCTAAATGTTATTCTAACAAAAAACAATTGCAAGTTATTGCAAATATAAAAGACTGATTACAAGCTATTTAATGCTACTTTTAAAGTAAATGATTGTTTTCTCGATGTTTTTTTAATTGAGTCAAAAAGAAATTGACCCGTTTTTTTATCAACTTAACCTTGATTCAAATCGATCAATTTGGGAAATGAAATATTTATTTTTTATTTTCAATGCATGCTGTCTGGCATTATTCAAAAAAGCAAGGGATTGACCTTTATCATTAGAAATCATGGCCAATATTTCATTTTTATATATTTCATAAGTGTGGGCGAATGGATTTTTATTAGCATTCTCCGATGAAATTCTCAAATCATTAATTTTTTGTGTAACAAGTGGTGTATCTATTGGTATATTGAATTTGGCTACCGCCATATTATAAAACAAAATCATTGCAGCAAGAGCCTTGAGAGCCTCCCCTCCTTCATTCAATATAACATCACAATCATTGAGTGCTTCAATATAATAATCTGTAAATTGTAGAATTTGTTCTTCCTGATTAATAATCCAAAGCACTTCATTTATAAAACTTAAAATTATAATTCTAGCATAATTAGAGGCATTTTCCATCTCTATATAAAGGAAATAAATCTCTTTGTCGATTTCCTTATTGGTTATCTGGTCGCTATAAAACATATACAATAAGCGCACAAAGTGATAACGTGCAAAAACCCATACTTGCACATCAATACCATAGGTATGGTAATTAAGCGTATTCTGTTCCGGAGGACTTAATTTAAATAGCTCATAACTGTATTCTAAAAACTTCTTTTTTCTGTGGCTATAGAATGCTTGCATGGCCATGATGGTATAGCCCCATATAAGTTTGGATGAATATTCTTTTTCTGATGGATGAATTATTTTGAGAAAATGTTTCTTTACAGCTTCTCCATAATGGCTATGGATGGCATCTGCAGGAATCATATGTTTAAAGTAAGCTAAAGCCCACATTGTATCAGTCACCAAAAAATCATATAATTCGTGTCGACTATGGGTCTGTTTATCAATAACTTCGGCAATAATATTAAAAATAGCAAATAGTTTTTTATCATTTCCTCCTGCTGTAATCGACCTATTCGCTTTTAAGTAATTAATAAGTGGCTGATAGGCTTGATCTTGCAAACAAAACCGAATTAATGACAGCTCTGAATCGTAGTTTTCTGATTGTGTCGTTGTATTTTGATCGAGTGCTTGTTTAAATCCATCAGAAGTAGATTTAAAGAATGTATCCCAAAGATCATATCCCGCAAAATCTGATAATTGATCCAACGTAAATTGCGATGGCATGTTATTATTTTTAATAACCTGATAGAAGCGACCAATGGTATGCGGTGAAACATGTAACCCTTTTGTTTCAAGTACATTTGACACTTCTTTGCAATCACGTATGGTTTTGATCTCAAAACCAACTTTTGTGGCTATAAGATCTTTCAATTGCTGAAAGGCAAAAGCGGTATAATCGTAACTGTTTTTAGCCATGCTTTAAATTTATTTTTTTCAACAATTGATACGCCACAATGGCAACTACAACATAGCCCACCAGTAACATTGCGGATACCCAAAACTTCATATTAACAATTTTCCATAAAACCACAAAAATCAAAACATAATTTAAAGTAAGTAAAATTGCCACAAATAAACGCTTCCAAAATTGAATTTTTCCGTTATTAGAGACATTCCAGATCCCACCGGGCTTAATTGTATTTATAAACTTCCGTACTATTTTAGTATCTGTTGGCGGTGAAACTTGCATTACAAGAAGCCAAACCAATGAAACGGCAACGGTTAACACAATAATCTTAGCCGGGAAAAAGTCTAAATTCAACGCAATCATTAAATGATTAATCAACGATGCAAACCAATCGAAATTGGCATAGAAAATATCATAAAGTGTAGGAAAAATAAGAGAAGTAACCATGGCAGATAATTGTACCCAGGCATTAATCCTGTGCCAATACCATCGTAATATAAATACAGGACCCACCCCTGCAGTAATGGTTAGTAGATACTTTATAATTTCTAAAATAGAATCGTTATAATAGGCAAACACGAAAGCCAAAAATCCAATTAGCAACATTGCCAATTTTCCTGTTATATTTAATTCAATATCACTGGCTTGAGGCCTCACATAATAGTTATAAAAATTTTGCGTAAGCAAGGCTCCACTCCAATTTTGAATATTAAAGGTGAGTGCTGTAAATGGAATTAGAAAAAAGAGTATAACCAAATAGATATCTCCCCCCTTAAATGCAGATGTAAAAATCGTCAGAAAAGCAGTTTCTTTATCTAAACCATGAATCGATTCCGGATCTAATAGTAGAATAAAGAATGGCATGAGATTTATTAAAATAAAAAAAGCAACAAAAAACAGTTGTGGAAAAACAATGCTTTTAGCAATGGTCTGTGGGTTTCTGGCTGACATCAGTTTTTGCCCCGTACTTCCCGGCATATCAATAACTTCAGCTGCCCACCATTGCACAAAAATAAACACTAGAAATGCTGAAAAAGCTTTACTTCCAAAATCAGGAAAAATACTATAATTCAAATTTGAAGCTGTTATTGCCTCTTTTATATCCTCGAGCGATCCTAAATTGTGGTGTAATTTGATAAAAATGAATACTAGCAATCCTGAAAATAGAACCAGTAATAGAAAATCGACCCGAATTCTATTTCGAAAACTATTGAAAAGTGTACCTAAGAGTAAGTATAATAATATTAAAACTAAAGAGTTAAGCATTGAAATTTCAAGTATTTGCTGCAATACTCTGGCAAATGCCATAAAAACCATACTCAAGATAAGCGGCGATACGATTCCCCCCACATATAAGCTTCTAAAAATATGCAACCACCTGGCACCCTTTCCCGAAAACCGAAACAATAACAACTCATTCTCAGTTTTTACGGGAAGCCGTTGCCATAAATGGCCAAAAAACACCATCCCAAATACAGCACCAATACCACTAGCCCATACTAGCCACATCCCGGAAAGATCACCATTCATTAAAAAGGATGTAATCAGTTGTGGTTCAATTAATATATTAGAAGCCATCAAAATAGAGAAGCCAATTATCCACCACGACTCTTTACCGGAATGAAATAGATCTTTATGAACTTTAGAACGCTTTATTAACATAAATTTCTCAAAATAAAAAGGGCAATCTCTATGTAAAAAATAGGGGACTCCTCGGGCGAAACAAACATAACAATAAACCAGTAATTCGACAACTATTAGATTTAGTTCCTAATTGGCTTCTTGAAAGCTGCACCAATACTTACAAAACTGATGAACGTGTTAGCAAATACAAGACTTATGACCAATTTGTCGCCTTAACTTTCGGACAGCTTAATAAGTGTCAGATTTTGAATGATATATCAGTAGGAAAAGGTGTTAGCGAAACGTTCATAAAAGACCTTAAACTAAGCCAAAGTACAGCACGTTCAACAATGAGCGATGGTAATAAAAAACGTGACTGGCGCGTGTTCGAGAGTTTATATTATCCTTTACTACCATTATAAGCATGTATTAAAGTAATTTCATAATACTCATATTTATAGACGGTTAAGGGCAAAGTTGTTAAATTAATAGATATCTCAACAGTATCTTTATGTTTGACTATGTTGGATTGGACAGAGTTTAGGACAGCTAAAGGAGGCATTAAATTACATACACGTTGGGATTACAGTTTAATGATACCCGATGTATATGTTGTTGCATGAATATGGTTTTGAAAATGCAATTTCGTATTTGTAAAATTGATTCGTGTCATACCAAGTGAGAAATGACGGGTAAGTTGAAGAGGTTTCGTTGTTAGTAATGTAAAAAATGTGCGCATAGCAGCGTTCTGTAAGCATTTTTTAATGCAGATAAAAATGAAAAGATCAATACCTGGTTCGTCAGGTTATTCTTGAATTTACGCAGAGGATAATCAGCTCCATTTTTTTGTGGAAGACAGCGGAATAGGTATTCCCGGTAACAGACAAAAAGCAATATTCGATCGGTTTGTACAAGCTGATATCGACGATAAAGAGGTGCGTGAGGGCACCGGCCTGGGATTGAGTATCACCAAGGCGTATATTGACATGCTTGGAGGCCAAATTAAACTGAAGTCGAAGCCGGGTGAAGGTTCAATTTTTCGATTTACCCTTCCATGTAGCTACTCAAAAAGTTAAATCCTTCATTTAGCAAACTTTTTACCTTACCTTATAAACCGAATCAGTTGAGAAAGTTGTGGACTCTTTTTAACTAATCATTTTTTCTTATCTAAAAAAGATACAAAATAGTCAAGATCATATTACGCTTCAACCCGCTCTGTTCAATAAATTAAATGACCTATAAAAGCTGGACAAGCCTCTTTTATGTCATTTATATTCATTGAACATTCACCCCAACGCTGGCCCGCCAATTTGATCAGCCCAGCCCGCATGAGGCAGATACTCAAAATCACCAAAACGACATCAGATTTGAGGGATTGACACAGGTATTTTAAGCGGGCACCTTCCTTCTTGAAGCAAATGGCCGAAGGCAAATTGAAAACTGTTTGAGATAATGCGTAGTAACCTTGTAAAGAATCGATTAACATGCCAGCATTATCGAGTTTTTTCAATTTAATTTGTAAAAGAATGGAAGGTCGCTTAAAATGCTAAGTCTTGCACTTCCGCCAGTTGTCGGACTAAAGTTTTGCTTCGTTTTTGGTCAAGCAAAAATGAAGGTTAGAATTCATTAAAGGGTTATAAACAAAAAGAATATTATGATTATTATAAGTTTCTGTTTAATATTAAAATTTGAGTTTTTTGTAGTCCACAATTTTATGAAGTGACCCGTCCCGATTCTCGGGATAACTTTTTTGCAAAATGAACATAACGCAGTTTTTGGAGTTTTCTTGCGGCACTCCATATGTGTATTAGATTCGGAAACCCATAACCAATACGTCATCAATTTGATCGGTAGTATTTTTCCAGGTTTCAAATGTAGTATCGAGGAGTTTTTTTTGTTGCTGCATTGGCAGGTGCGCATTTGTATTTATAAGATTTTTCAAAGCTTTTTTGCTGAATTTAAGGCCTTTGTCGCCCCCAAACTGATCTGGATATCCGTCCGATAGCATGTACACGGCATCATTTGTCACAAGATCGATGTTGTGGCTGGTAAAATGCGGTTTTTCTTTTATGTGCGAGCCAATGGGCATTTTGTCGGCTTTGTATTCGATTAATTCGTTGTTTCGAATTATGTAAATGGAGTTGTAGGCACCGGCAAACTGCATTGTGTTTTTAGTGTGATCCACAATACACAGCGACATATCCATTCCGTCTTTGGCTTCGGTTTTGCCCTCGTTTTGAGCAAGGGTTGCTTTTAGGTTAAATCTTAATTGGTCTAGAATAATTCCGGCCATAGTATTTTTATTTTTGTTTACTATTTCGTTGAGTAGAGCTACTCCGAGCATGCTCATAAATGCCCCCGGAACTCCGTGGCCAGTGCAGTCAGCTGCTACAATAATGGTTTTTTGCTCAAATTGCTTTATCCAGTAAAAATCGCCACTTACCACGTCGCGCGGTTTATAGAGAATGAAGCTGTCGACAAAGCGGTCGGTAAAACTTTGCTGTGATGGAAGCACAGCTCGCTGTATGCGCGAGGCGTATTGAATACTGCTATCGATGGATTCTTTTTGTCTGCGAATTTTTTCTTCTGCATGTTTTCGTTCGGTAATATCGGAACCGTAAGTTTGTACTATACCGTGCTCAGCTATTCCGCGCATAATGAAACGAAAAATTCTGTTATATATATTTATCTCAATGGTTTCAATATGTTCCTGACTAATTAGTATTTCATTATCGTACTTTTCCATTTCCGGCATTAGGTATTCAATTTGCTCCTGCTCAATGTTTTCTTTTTTAAATGCACTATTGGCAGCCGAATTGGCTTTAATAATAATTCCCTTCGCGTTGAAACGGAACACCGGCTCAGGGTTGAGTTCGGCAAACAGTGCCATGCTTCCTAATTCTTGCTTAATTTGTCGCTTCTCGGTTACATCTTCTTTTATGGCAATGTAAGTGTCGATTTCTCCATTTTTATTGAAAACCGGCGAAATGGTCGACTCTTCCCAGTAAACAGTGCCGTTTTTGCGTTTGTTGAGCATTTGTCCGTGCCACACGTTTCCGTCCGATATGGTTTGCCATAACTCTTTATATGTTTCAGGCGAAGTGTGCCCGGTTTTTAGGAAACGGGGATTTTCACCCAGAACTTCTTGTTTTGAGTAGCCCGAAATTTTTTCAAATGCAGCATTAACATATTCAATTTCACCTTGTTTGTTTGTAATCATAATGGAATTGGATGTTTGTTCCACTCCGGTTAAAAATTTGTTTGCTTCTTGCTTGCTGGCCACTATTTCTGTAATATCGGCGCCATACATTTGCACCGCTCCGTATTGCGGCAATCCGCGAAGCTCAAAACGTAGTGTGATTCCTTGTTTGTTATTTGTTGTAAGGCTTGCAATGTCGCCATTTTGAATGAATTCCGGAAAATTGAACGATTTTGTTTCGGAAACCAGTTGCTTTATATGAATTCCTTCGAGGCGTGCTTCTTCAAATGTGTTTTGTGCTGCTGTATTGGCTTGAGTAATAATTCCATCGACATTAAATCTGATAACCGGAGCTGGGTTCATTTGCGCAAAAAGCGCCATGCTTTGATGCTCATTTTCAATTTGTTTGTATTGGTTGTAGCCGGGCTCTACAATACGCCATTGGGTTTTTTCCCGACCACAAGTGTGGCATGGCGGAACTATTTCGCCTTTATTAACAAAAATACGTGTTTTTTTACACGATTTGCATTGCAAAACGGCATCCATGGAGCTAACCTCATTCACCTTGAATGTTAGGCGTGCTTTTGTGCTGCTGTATGTTGAAACCAAATAGGGAACCAGAAAGGTAAGCACCATTTTTATATAATTAATATGACCAAAATCGGCATGTGCAATTGCCCACCCTTGATTGATGACATTTAAAATGGCACCTACAATAATTGCAACTTGTAATGCTCTTTTAACAACCCCTTTACTGGAAGCAACCTGGCAATATATTTTAAATAGTTTCATGATGCATTTTTTTGCTGATGTGTCTGTGTTCTGTAAACGGATGGGTGAGGTTATGGTTTGCTTTTTAACGAATTGTTGCGCTATTGGTCGTCTTTTGCGATTTGAATCAGATGGGTTAGCTCTTTTGAAATAGCACAAGCGAAAACCACTCTTTTTCATCGTTGTGTATTTTATGAATTGGCAATCCTGCTTTGTTTGATAGTTCTCTGATATGTTCTTCTGTAAATTTGTGCGAGTTTTCTGTATGTATAGTTTCTCCTTTTTCGAAATTAATCTGTTGCGAAAGCTTCAGACTCTTAATTTGTAAGTCTTTCCGTGCCTTTAGATGCATTTCAATACGGTTTTTGTTTTCGTTGTAAAATGCATAATGATCAAAATCTTTTGCATTGAAGTTGCTTTGTATATGTTGATTAATTACGTTGAGTATATTTAAGTTAAATGCTGCTGTTATTCCTTGGGCATCATTGTAAGCCTTTTCCAATAACGCTCTGTCTTTAACGCGGTCGAAGCCAATTAAAAAGAGATCGCCCGGCGCCATCAGGTTTTTAATTTTTTTGATGAAAGACAGGGATTGGTCCCGTGTTAAATTTCCTATGGTGCTTCCAAAAAACAATAATAACCGATTGCCAGGGGTTCCGGGAAGCCCATTAATATGCTTTATGAAATTTGCGACGAACGGCTGAACCGTTAGGTCTGCATATTTCTTGCGAAGTGTTTCTACCGCTTTTTTCAAGGCCGATTCGCTAATATCGACAGGGTAGTAGCAATAGTTTTGTATTTGTTTTTTTTTAATAGCGTCTAAAAGGATTGATATTTTTGAACAATCGCCACTACCTAACTCAATAATGTCTGTAGCCTTTGTGTTGCTTATAAGCCATGGAGCGACTTTTTTAAGTAGTTCTTTTTCTACTTGAGGCGGATAGTATTCAGGCAGTTTTGTGATTTTTTCAAATAATTCCGATCCTCTTTTATCATAAAAAAAGCGACTCGAGATGGTTTTCTGCTTCAAAAGGAGTCCATTACCAATTTCTTGTATAATTTGATCTGTAGGCTCCCGATGTAGCTGTTTATCTGTAGTTGCTTTTTGTTCTATTGTTGTATTTGTGCGAATTGAACTCATATTTTATAATTTTAGAAAAACGTATCTTTTTTAGCTGTGTGCAGTAATAAAACTTCAAGTACAAGCATGTCCACTGTATGGTTTTCGCTTCCGCGAACGTAGACAGTGGAGTGAGTCTTGCTTTTTTGAAAACCAAGGTTTCGCGATTCCCGGGATAACTGTTTTCAAAATGAATATATCGTAGTTGTTGGTATTTTCTTACGCTCATTTACCAATGCTCCGGACGACCGGTTTCGTATGGGTTATTTTCATCGCTGCTCCACTCAAACCAACCGCCATCGTATACCGAAACATTTGGCCAACCCATTAACCACGCATTAAACCAAGCCTCGCTACCCCGCCAGCCTGTTCCGCAATAAAATGCAAGGTGTTTCTCAGGTGTAATTCCTGATTTTTTCCAAATTTCCTCTGTTTCATGGAACTCGCGAACTGTGTGATCCAGATTTCTGTAATTCTCCATGTGGTAAGCATCGCTGCCGCAGTCGGCGAATATGGCTCCCGGAATATGCCCCTTTTTTTTAATATAGTTATAACCACTCACTTCGCCTGTGTATTCTGGTCGGCTTCGTACACAAACCAATTCTGTCGAAGTGCTTTTTAGCATTTGTTTTGCTTCGGGAGTATCAACAAATAGTTGCGGATTTGCCGGAATGGTTTTTCCGAAATTTTCTACCTCTGCTTTTTTAACGTCGGTGTAATCGGCTCTGTAACCCGCATCTTGCCACGATTGAAAGCCTCCGTTTAGCACACGTACATCGCTTACTCCGGCATACATCATGATCAGTGCCAGCCTAATGGCGCCAATATCGCCGGCGGCACTTCCCGGGTATTGGTCATTATTGTCGGGAAACATAAATTTTCCGTATAACACAACGGTAGTATCAGCAGTAATTCCGTGCGCCTCTAACGTTTTTTTTAGTTCTTCCGGTGTTCGCCTGTTCCACGTTTCTGTAGATTCCAACGAATTGGTATTCATCTCGATAGCTCCGGGAATGTGTCCACTCAAATAAGCATCCCGATTACGGTAATGAGCATGCACTACCACAAACGAATTATTGTTGTAATGTGCCGGATTTTCTCCCGAAATTAATTGTTGAACCCACTGAGCAGGAACTAAATGCTTGAATCGGGCAAGCTTTTGCATAGGAAATGCGTCATTTGCGCACCACTCTTGCATGAAATCGTAATAAACACCTACATCGCTGTACCCGGCACTAAGGAATTGTCTGGCAGCCTTATCAATTTGAAGTTTATCATCACCATAAATCACAATTCGGTGGGAAGGCATTATATCTTTATGCCGAACAATTTCAATCCAGTCAATATATTTAAACCATTTGTAAGGTACGCTCTTAGCCCCTTTAATGTGACCGGGGCGATTTTCTCCATTTACCAACCATCCGTTATAGGCGTCTGCCGATCGAATATCAATAATTTTTACGTTGTCAGCAGCAAGGTGTTTTTGTATATCGTCACCTGAAAAATTTTTAAAGTTCATTGTCATTGTCTGGTTTTTTCAATTTTTATTGATTTGGTTACAATTGAAACCATTTTGATAGAAAATTGTTTTAGGTTTAACGAACAAATAGCTTATGGAATCATAAGGTTTTGATTAGTATTTGTTTGAAATTTTATTTGGTTTCATGTATAGCGTTTTTGCAAAAAGAGAAAGCAGAATGAATTATACTTATTATAAATCGTTAGGGCTGATAGCGCGAAAAATCGCAAGAAAAATTGGCGAACAATTAGTAGAAAACTTGCAGGAAAATGCCATAGATATAAAGGCTGATCAATGGAGTGTAATTTCAATGCTCAGGCATAAAAGAGAATCGAGCCAAAAAAACATCTCTTTAGAATTTGGGTACGATAAGGTAATGGTAATGAGAATTGTCCAAAGCCTTATAGACAAAGGATTAGTTACTAAGAAAATTTGTAAAAATGATAAACGAACACGTATTATTACACTCACAGAAGCAGGGGATGAGCTCTATAAGAGAATAGAACCTATCGCGGAAAAAACGATCAGGGAAGCAATACGTTCCCTGTCTGTCAGAGAGGTCGAATTCTATGTTCAGATATCGGAAACAATAATTAACAATCTGGATCGTAAATCCGGATAATGGTTACAATTAAAACCAATTCGGAGGTTTATAAATACGATATTAAAAAAAAGGTGAGTATGGAAACAAAAAAAATAACTGTTAGTCTTCTTTACGGTTCGGTACGTACCGAACGCGAGGGTATTAAAGTTGCCAGGTATCTTGAAAAGAGTCTTAAAGAACAAAATATTCTGGTGCATTTTATCGATCCACTGGAATACAAGCTGCCATTTCTTGATAAAATGTATAAAGAATATAGCCAGGGAACTGCTCCTGAAGCCATGGAGAATTTGGCTCAAATGTTCAGAGAATCAGATGGATTTCTTGTTGTCACCGGCGAATACAACCATAGTATCCCACCAGTCCTTAAAAATCTTCTGGATCATTTTCAGTCGGAATACAATTTTAAACCGTCGGCTATTGCTTCATACTCTGCAGGGAATTTTGGCGGTGTACGCGCGGCCGTTCATTTAAGGGTTATTCTGGGCGAACTGGGTATGCCCTCCATTTCGTCTATGTTGCCTTTTCCGGCAATCGGAAGCCTTTTTGACAAAAACCTGGTGCCGCAGAATAAATTTACAGAACCATCGGCCAAGCGGTTTATTGAAGAATTTGTTTGGTACATGGAAGCTTTTAGAGATAAAAGGCAGGAAGGAACACCCTATTAAAAATCTCATAAAATAGCCTTTGCAGGAAAACGCCAAATCTGCGTTATTCTCATTTTTGCAACAGTCATCCCGAATTATCGGGATAACGGTTTTCAGAAAGGGGGTAACGCAGAAAATGGAGCTTATTGCCGGATACTACCTATTCTTCCTCTTCAAAATCCATTGGAAACAAGAAGTCGTTGTATGGATAACGCTTTATATGAATGTCTTTTACTTTTTCGTAAAGCACAGATTTAAATTGATCTACGTTGGTTTTGTCTTTCGCCGAAATGAAAATGCATGACTCATTACTTTTTGCTATGTAGCTCTTTTTCAGCTCCTCCAGCGACCAGTTTTTCTGTGTGCGTTCGGTCAGGTCATCATCATCTTTTTTATCGTATTCGTATTGGTCTATTTTGTTGAAAACCAGGTACGATGGTTTGTCTGTACACCCAATTTCGTTAAGCGTGCTTTCCACAACATTTATTTGTTCTTCGTGGTTTGGGTGCGAAATATCTACCACATGCAGTAAGATATCTGCTTCGCGTACCTCGTCGAGAGTCGATTTAAACGCTTCTACAAGTGTGGTGGGGAGCTTTCTGATAAAGCCTACCGTATCTGACATCAGAAAAGGTAGATTTTCTATTACAACTTTTCGCACAGTAGTGTCCAGCGTGGCAAAAAGCTTGTTTTCGGCAAACACTTCCGATTTACTGATGAGGTTCATAATGGTCGATTTTCCAACGTTGGTATAGCCCACAAGAGCCACACGTACCATTTTTCCACGGTTTTTCCGTTGGGTAGCCATTTGCTTGTCTATTTTCTTCAGTTGGTCTTTAAGTCGTGCAATTTTATCGCGAATAATACGGCGGTCGGTTTCAATTTCGGTTTCACCCGGACCACGCAGCCCAATTCCACCTTTTTGACGCTCAAGGTGTGTCCATAATCC
Organism: Salinivirgaceae bacterium; assembly: GCA_027858775.1. GTDB lineage: Bacteria > Bacteroidota > Bacteroidia > Bacteroidales > Salinivirgaceae > Salinivirga. Next base: position 22,422 of record JAQICA010000221.1, read on the forward strand.
GGTAAGGCGGGGGAGCAGATATTGATATTGAGCCAGCTCTACCTGCACTTTGGCATGTGCCGTTTGAGCACGTTGTGCAAAAATATCCAGAATTAGGTTTGTGCGGTCAATAACCCGGCCGTTAATATTTTTTTCGATATTTCTGATTTGGGAGGCCGACAACTCATCATCGAAAATAATCATTTCAACTTCGTGCTCCTCCATGTAGTTCTTAATCTCGTTAAGTTTCCCCGTTCCAATAAACGTTTTTGGGTTGGGAGTATCTAGCTTTTGGGTGAACAGTTGCACAGGCTCCACGCCAGCGGTAGTGGCCAAAAAAGCCAGCTCATCGAGGTATTCTTTCGTTTGTTCTTCTGTTTGGTATTGACTTACTACTCCCACTAGTACCGTGGTTTCTGCATCCTTCTTTTGTTCAATAATATCCTTCACGTATCAGTAGTATTTAGATTGATTAATTGGTTATCCGCTTTATGCATGCCGTTTAAGTATCAAACAGAAAATCAAACCAGGTAATTAGGCATAAAAGTGAATATTCTTAATTGATTATAATGTGCGAATTTACTTAAAATATTCGGGATGGAAAATATTTGCATTTGAGTAAAAGATGCGCTCCAAAAACATACCTGTTTCGTTGTACCCTTTCGAACAGTTATCGAACTCTTTGTGCGAATTATCAAAATTTTACTATTTTTGGTGCTATTGCAACAAATATAAGCCGCGAAAATCGGTTTAACTTACTGTTATAAAGTAATTTTAAATGTAAAATAACGACCAATGAAAAGAACAATTATTGCTTCCATTATTGCTGTTTTTATAACAGCTTCAGCATTTTTACCGGCCGATGCCTGCACCAACTTTTTGGTGACCAAAGGAGCATCAACCGATGGTTCAACCATGATAAGCTATGCTGCCGATTCTCATGTTTTGTATGGCGAACTTTATTTTCGCCCTGCAGCAACCTATCCGGCAGGCACAATGGTAAAAGTTTATGAATGGGATACTGGCAAATACCTTGGAGAAATTGCCCAGGCAGAGCGTACCTACTCCGTTGTAGGTAACATGAACGAGCACCAGGTGGCTATTGGCGAAACTACCTACGGCGGACGTAGTGAGTTGCGCGACACAACAGGTCTGGTCGATTATGGCAGTCTCATTTATTTAACACTTCAGCGTGCCAAATCTGCCCGCGAAGCCATCAAAACCATGATCGGCCTTGTAACCGAATATGGTTACTATAGCTCAGGAGAATCCTTCTCAATTGCCGATAAAGATGAGGTTTGGATTATGGAAATTATCGGAAAAGGCGTTGGCAACAAAGGTGTTGTTTGGGTTGCTCGTCAAATTCCCGACGGATACGTTTCGGCACACGCAAACCAGGCTCGTATTACCACATTCCCATTTCAAAAAGAGAACGATTGGTTTAATAAAGACCAAACTACCTTCCATGCCCCCGACGTAATTTCGCTTGCTCGCGAAAAAGGATATTGGAAAGGTGAAGACAAAGATTTTAGTTTCTCAGATGTATATGCACCAGTAGGTTTTGGGTCAGCACGCTTTTGTGAAATTCGCGTATGGTCTTTCTTCAAAGATATCAACAATGAAATGGAAAAGCATTTCGACTATGCAAGCGGTAAAGTAGAGAAAAACGAGCAAGGCATAGCCACTAACCGTATGCCATTGTGGGTTAAACCCGATGAGAAAATTGCTGCGCACGATGTGATGAACTACATGCGCGACCACCTCGAAGGCACTCCACTCGATATGCGTAAAGACCTTGGTGCAGGACCGTTTGGTAATCCTTATCGCTGGCGTACACTTACGTGGGAAGTCGATTCAGTAACTTATTGCAACGAGCGTGCAACAGCAACGCAGCAAACTGGTTTTTCATTTGTTACACAATCGCGTAACTGGTTGCCCGACCCTGTTGGAGGTCTCAACTGGTTTGGTGTTGATGATGCTGCCACATCTGTTTATGTTCCTTTCTATTGTGGTGTGAAAGAAATTCCTGAAGCATTCCGGGAAGGAAACGGAGATCTGTTTGAGTTTTCTGAAACGTCAGCATTCTGGATATTTAATATGGTAACAAACTTTGCCTACTCACGCTACGATCGCATGAAGCAGGATATCGATAAAGTGCGTATGAAGCTTGACGATAAGTATATTAAAGAAACTCAAAAGGTTGATCAAAAAGCCAAAGATCTTTATCAAACAAGTCCTTACAGAGCCATCAAGTATATTACAGACTATTCTGTAGGTGCTGGTCAGGAAGCATTTAATACATGGAAAGAATTGTTCCAGTATCTTACCATTAAATACATCGATGGAAACATCAAAAAAGAAAAAGACGGTGAGTTCCTTACAAACGGAACCGGTGTAGTAGTGGGACCCGAACAACCGGGATACCCGGAATCGTGGTACAGACGCATTGTAGAAGAAACAGGTGATCAGTTTTTGATGCTCGACCAGGAAAACTTACCCGAGAAGAAAGAACAGGCTGCTATGGTAACTATTAGCAAAACCAATATGAATATAATGATTGGTGCCATTGTAATTTTGGGACTAATTGTATTGGTTATGCTTTTCAGAAAACGTAAATAGTGCTTGCCCGAAAAGTCCAATTTACTCACAATTAAATAAATTTTCAATTGTGTTCGTGAGCTAAAGGTTCTGCTTTACGCCCTTTCTGAAAACAGTTATTTACGAAAGTAAACGCCTTGATTTTCAGAAAGGCCAAGCCTTGAACTTGAACT
>JAQICA010000103.1 GCA_027858775.1 Salinivirgaceae bacterium
ATTGTTGGCTTGTTTGGAACCATGCTCGGTGGTGGTGGTGGCTTTTTCTTTTTGCCAATCCTTACCCTGTTGATTGGAGTGTCCGCACAAACCGCAGTAATAACTTCATTAGTTGCCACGCTGCCCATTTGCGTTGTTGGCTCGTTGGCACACTACCACAAAGGGAACATAGATTTTAGAATTGGGGCATTGTTTGCGCTGACAGGAATTGCGGGTGCTGTTTTTGGTACTGCGATTACGAGCAGAATAAGCACTGAACAGTTGAAAATAAGCTTTGGAGTTTATTCCATAGTAATTGCTTTAAATATTGTGTGGGATGCATGGCGCAAAAAACAGACAGAAAAAAATGGAAACGGGCAGAACGAATTATCGCGATTCGCAAAAAATTCAAAAAGTTCGTTTTTCGGATTTCTTGCCGGAATAATTACCGGAACATTTGGTACCAGCGGAACAGCTCCTGTTTTGGCCGGCTTATTTAGCTTAAATATTTCGTTGAAAATAGTAATCGGCACTTCGCTGATGGTGGTTTTAAGCAACACGGTTTTTGCAGTAGCCGCCCACTTTTTGGTCGGGAAAATAGACCTCACATTGGTTTGTTTTTTAACAGCAGGTTCAATTGTTGGGGCGCTAATTGGCCCCTGGTTTTTGTCGAAGATAAAAACAGACAACTCCGAAAATAAAGTCAGGTATTTGTATGCCGCTGTAATGGTTGTGCTGGGAATTTTAATGATTATTGGATAATAACAAAAGAAAAAACGTTTATACATGATTCGCATAATTTACTATATAATTCTGATTTATTTTGTGCTGGGCGGAGTTGGTTTTTATTTTATCAACCGAAAAAAAGAACACGAAATTGCACGGAAGAGCAACCTCAAATTTGTGACCTATTTTTTCATAATCAACATCCTGTTTTTCAGTATTGTCCTAAATTCAGTTGCTTTTCGATACTTGTCGGTTTTAATAATTGGCGTTGGTATGTACGAATTGTTTCGACTTTTTCATCAATCGGATTACAACCATAAATGGTTCTATTTTTTTTCATTGCTAATCTATGGAATACTTTCAACGGGGTTTTTATTGTTTGGCACATTGCAAAAAGAGCTAATCCTTTTTTCGTTTATCGTACTCTCTATTTTCGACAGTTTCAGCCAAATTACAGGTCAACTTTGGGGGCGCAAAAAATTGTTCCCAAAAACCAGTCCCAACAAAACTTTGGGCGGTTTTATCGGTGGCGGATTAATTGCAATTGCCAGCGCTTTTCTGCTTAAAAGTCTGTTTTCCGGGTATAAATTGGAATTACTTATCCTAACGCTGGGGATTGTGTTTTTTGCTTTTGCGGGCGATTTTGCAGCTTCATTTTACAAGCGAAAATTTAATGTAAAAGATTACAGCAAGCTAATTCCGGGCCACGGTGGTTTTCTCGACAGGTTCGACAGCTTGATTTCTGCAGGCGCGTGGGTTGCGTTCTGCGTGTATGTTTTGAAGTTTTAAAACTTTTAAAAGAAAATGAAATGGTTAATATAATTGTACTTTCATTTGTTTATTTGGTTGGAATCAGTCTTTTGTTGATTTTCAATGAATTGAATTATCGCCGTCTAAAAGTAAAAGGCGAATTTACACGAAAATTTGCACATTTTACATCAACGCTGGCGGTGATTCCGTTCCCATATATTTTTACTTCGCATTGGTATGTGCTTGTTTTAGCAAGCGTATTTTTTGCGGTTTTGTTTATTACCCATCAAATCAAACAGTTAAAATCGATACACGACATCGAGCGTAAATCGATGGGAAGTTATTTGTTGCCATTCTCCATTTACATTACGTTTTTAATTTCCGATTTAAGCGACAACAAATTTATTTTCATTCTGCCTATGTTGATACTCGCAATCAGCGACCCAATGGCATCAATATTGGGAATAAACATTGTAAACTATAACGGCAAAATTAAAATCTTTGGGCGAAATTGGCGAAAACGTATTTAGGCTCGGGGGCATTTTTTGTATCAAGTTTTATAATAAGCGTAATCGCATTTTATTTCCATTTTAAAGTATTCGATATAAAAACTTTTTGGCTGGCTTTAACGATTGCCATTGCCGGTACACTGGCCGAATTAATTAGCTGGCGTGGTTCCGATAATCTTACAATTCCTTTAAGTGTAGTGTTGGTTTTGGTGCTATTCCTGTAAACAGAAATTATTGAAAAAGAAAAACAGAAAAACTCATATTATGAAGACAATTATTATTGACGGAGCAAACGGTTATGTGGCCTCTAATTTCATTAATAAATTATTAGAGCAGAAATATAAAGTAATTGCGCTGGTGCGGCCAAGCGTTAAATTTTCGCCGACCGAAAGGATGGCAGAAGCGTTGACCAAAAGTGGCGATGGGAAGTATGTAAATATGGACAACCTGAAAGTATTGGGTTACTCGTTGCTCCATAAAGATTTTTTGATTCCTCAAAAACAGTTGGAAGAAATTTTTAGCGAAGAGGTGGATTATTTTCATTTTGCTGCCAGTTTAAAATTTGATTTAAAATCGAAAGAGGAAATTTTTGAAACCAATGTCGGTGGAGTTGCGAATTCAATAAACGTGTTTTCAAAATTCGCAAAAGGATATTCTCGTTTCTTTTTTATAGGCACAGCGTACTCTTGTGGAAGATTCTCAGGTCGGTTTGAGGAAAAATTTTATCCCAACGAGGATATTGGGAAATTCAGGAACTACTACGAACAGTCGAAAAGGGTTGCCGAAAATATAGTGAAAGAAAACATCGATAAAAATGGTTTAAACGGGCATGTTATCCGTTTGTCGCAAGTGGTTGGCAACAACAAAACGGGGGTAACCAAAACCGATTATGGTATTTTTGATTTTGCAAAACGGATTCACAGTCTTGCGTTTCGCAACCCAAACCAAACGGTACGTGTGCACGTTGACCCCTTTTCAACGCAGAATTTAATTCCAGTCGATACGGTTATCAACTATTTACAGCGAACGGTGGAAGTAAAACATGTCCCCACGATTATGAATTTCATTGCCAAAAATCAGGTGAAAAATATTCATATAATCAAAAGTATCAATAGGTTACTGCCAATAGATATTGTTCCCGAAAAACAGTTGGCACGCCACGAAATGAACGCTTTAGAACGAATCATATCTGCAGGCATGACCTTCACAGAAAGTTATATCGATACGAATTTACTGTTTGACACCAGTAATCTGGACCAAATACTTATGGTTGACGGACATGAAGCAAACGAAAATTCGGTGCATAAAATGCTGGAATATTTTTTCGACAATCTTGCAACACAAAAAAGAAAACGCGCAATGATTTCTGCACTTTAATTAATGTTGAGTATTTCAAGTTTTGATTCCTGCCTACTGGCAGGCAGGCTTGTTTCTTAAAATCTTATATCTAATAAAAATAAAATGAAAAAAATAATTATAAATGGAGAGAGCGTTTTAAACGCCCCAAATCTAATTCGTGTATACCGTCTTTTGGTATTCCCCGTAATCTTGTATATGGCAATCACTGGCCGCGAAAGTTGGTTCGTAATTTTGTTGTGTATTAGCTTGGTTAGTGATGCAATTGACGGCAGCATTGCTCGTTATTTTAAGCTTCAAACCAATTTTGGAGCCGCACTCGATAACCTTGCAGATATTTGTACTTATGCTATGGCCATTCTGGGTATATTTATTTTTAAATGGACTGATATTGAACCACATGCCTGGTTTTTATACCTTTTTCTTGGTGTGTTTGTTTTAAGCTATTTGGTCTCTTTTGTCCGCTTTGGTAAAATCCCTGGCTTGCATTTGTACTCGGCGGTTTCGGCGGGTTACGTGCAGAGTATTTTCTTTTTTGTACTGTTTGTTTTTGGCTTTTATACATGGATGTTCTACCTCGCAGTAGGTTGGGGCTTGTTTGCCTATATCGAAAAAATTCTTGTGTTACTGCGGCTCGATGACATAAAAATTGGAGTGAAAGGATTGTATTGGGTATTAAAATCAGAAAAAACGAAATAGTAAATTTCTCCAATTATTATGTGGTATAAAATCGTATTATTTTTTATGATAGCATTCTCTGCTCTTGGCATTAGTGCACAAGAAATTACGGGAAATGTGACCGATGCAAAAACAAGCGAACC
>JAQICA010000169.1 GCA_027858775.1 Salinivirgaceae bacterium
AAGCCTAAAAGAGAGCCGTACCAATGAAAATTTGCTGCAAAGAGATTAAAAAGAAAGAAGTGTTCATTAAAGTAAGTATGAGAATTGAAAACAATGAAGCAGTTTGTATTTTTTTTCATATTGCTCCGAAATGCCAAACGTTTCATATACGTTGCCGTTACAAACAATTAACCGAGATGTGCTACATGATTATACATAAGTTGAAATGAAAAATAAAAAAAAAAGGATAATAATATTAACTAGCATATTAATGTTGATTCTTGTTTTTTTGGCTATTACAGCCTCAAAAAATAGACAATTCATTGGTTTGATTATGTTGCCTACTCAAAATTATAAACCAACTGAAATCCCAGTAGATACTACAGATTTATTTGAGATAGATGGATTTATTAAAAATGACCTTGTTTACATCTATGTTCAAGGAGGACCTAATTGGGAGCTTTTTGACAGGAGACTTAGTCCATTTACATGGATGCCTCACAGTGGAACATATATTAGAGTATTTCCATATCAATCTCAGATTCTTAATCACTCAATCCTTGCTTCATCGCCCCCATTGACAGCAAATCAAGCACAATTTGAAGTAGCAGTAAGTGCCGAAATGCTGTACAGAACAATTAAGTATTTCAAAAGAAGAAACAAGAAAGTGTATGTGCTATGCATATCGCATGGTAGTCAGATAGGCCTCGAAATGCTGAAAAGCTATCCGAATATTTCTGATGGATTAGCGTTAACTATGATACGGTTAGATATTGATAAAGAAGCAATTGATTTAACTCATGATGGTAAAGTTCCATATTTCAATGAAAATCAAGAAGTAACAAGTAGATATCTATTGCCTGGAATTTTGCGATTTCAACGATTGAATAATAGAGTAGTTAATATGGCAACTCTAATGAAAGTAAGTCGGAATCGATACACTGAATTACTGAAAGACAAAGATTTATCGAACATGGTATATGTGTTTGGGAAAAATGATAACAAAGTAGGTTATCCGAAGCAGCACGAAATAGAGTTCTTAAAAGAAAAAGGAGTAAAAATTCTTGAGCTTGAATGCGGACACGATGACCTTGGCGGTAAGAATTATCTTAACAAGATAAATCAACTTTTAATGAACTAAATATGAAATAACTGTTTGCAACACTTAGCCTCCGATCAAGCGTTGTTTGCATACGCTTGATATTGGAGGCTTTTGTTGAACTAAACAATCTTCCGGGTGCCTCACAATAAAGGTTTAAATAGCTTGTGATTTACTATAGTTGTTTCAATCCTTTTTTTAAGAGGAAGGCTATGTAATGGATTGTTATATAAGCTATTGCAAGTGTGTAAAATTTTCATTTTTGGGTATGAAATTAAATGAGGAAGGTGCTCCTCACCCCAACCACCAGGCATTATAAGTCTCATGTTCCACTTATAATAGCGCAAAGCAAAGGGACATGCATGCAAAAAGGGTATCTGCGGCAAGGGACAACCATAGCCAGGGAGACGGCGAAGCAGAAGTCATAGCAGCTTCATAGTACCGTTTGTAGTCGGCGAAGTGCAATCAGAACGAGCCGATGTAGGGAAGGGGGCTGCATGTATTTACGTAACCACTAAAGGAAACCATCGGTTTACACTGAGAAACCATAAAGGGTAAACGAAATTTAGTTGCATAGCACAACAAGCTAAAATTAGCGACTGATAACGAAACGTAAATGCAGAGGAACCGGATACGAGAAAACTGTACAGCCTGTCCCGATTATTTGCATCGGGATCCGGGCCTGCGAAGTGGTAGGCGGAGTAATCCGCCATCCTGGCTCGATTATGACGCATGACATTACAAATCAGGACTCGTAATTATAGTGACGAGGTACAGTAATAGGCAGCGGCGTCTTTTATGACGGACAGCTGGTACCGAATTCAAACTGGGCCACCTTTTATGGAAAGAAGGCAAAGTCATTAAAAAATATGCTGTGGATTCTGTTCGAAAGCAAGAACCTGTAATTTAATAAATGGGGAGAAAGATTAAGGTATTGTAGATCCCCCCGTAAATGCTGCTGAGCATCAAAGGTAGACAATCATTAAACAATTCATATGATATTCCGTTTCTCTAGTATGTCT
>JAQICA010000247.1 GCA_027858775.1 Salinivirgaceae bacterium
AATCGAAACCTATTATCCAATATGTACGCATTGTTTTACATGTTTTAAAGAACCGCATTAGCCCGATAAAGCGTATCGGGATAAGGCGGTTCTTTAAACCACGGTAAACAATGCGTACATACTGGATAATAGGATTCGATTCGGGAGTTGGAATTTCGTGTTATTTGAAAAAAAACATGACATTCCGACGGATGTCGACCTCCATATTTTAAGTTTAGCTTGTTGCGCATTTTTATTGTGCGCGGGAATTTCCAATTTCGGAGCAAGCATCATCATCCGGCCATTACATGCTTTTATTGCATGAAGGTTCTGCACAAAGACACAGGCTCCACTACTCCACAACCACCTGAAAACAATACGACAACTTGTCTCATGTGACTAATGTTTAAAAAATATCCAATTACAAACAGCCTCCAATAAATTTTGTTACATTTGAAACGTAATCGCCAAACATGCGTAGCCGTTTTTTAAACGTGGCACAAATCGAATCCGAATCAAAATTGCGCGCGCCCTAAAAGGGGCATAATTTGAACCGGAATCGGTGGCACAAACCACTCCGGAAACACTGGCACAAATCGAATCCTATTATTCAACCTGCTCGTGATCACGCCTATCGGGGTGACAATCAATTCTATTTCCTTATAAAACAAAGGCTTCTACCATTCGGTAAAAGCCTTTTCTGTGACTCCGGCGGGATTAGCTCGTCTCCCACAAAACTCCATCCCACAGGCTGCTCGTGATCACGCCTATCGGGGTGACAATCAATTCTATTTCCTTATAAAAACAAAGGCTTCTACCATTCGGTAAAAGCCTTTTCTGTGACTCCGGCGGGATTCAAACCCACGACCTTCAGAACCGGAATCTGACGTTCTATTCAGCTGAACTACGGAGCCATTTCGGTCGGCAAATGTAGTGAACTATAATGAAATTGCAGAAGCATTTCGTCATAATATTTATGAATACTTCGGTTTTTCACTCTAAATCCCGCAGGCATTTTTTTCAAATATACTCACGGAATTTAGGCTTTAAATGGCGATCGCTTGTTCCTACAACATCAAAATCAATAAAATCCAAGCGCCCCAGCCTAATGCCTCTGCACCAATAAGGCTTCCTTTGGCCGATTTCCGATAGGCTTTCAGGTATTCGGAATTATTGAACATTTTTTTGTTTTCCGATAATCCAACCGTTTTCTTGCCTCTTTGAGGAGTTGGGTTGCTGGCAGCCGTGCCAAGCATGGCAAATGGTCCAAATAAGAAGCCTAAAATAAAATGCCCTGCTTTTTTTCCGTGAAACGCCTTGGCATCCAATTTCCCGGCTACACTGGCAGAAACTTCATCATTGGCCATTCCGAGATAATTCCGGTAAACCCGGCTGTCAGTATCTGCAAATTCAAGCGAGAAAATTTCCGATGCCGGAATTTTATATCGCGTTCCTTCTGCTTTAAAAACAACCAGCTCGTCTGTTACGCGTTTTACTTCTCCTTTGAATTTCATCTCATTATTCAGCGTCATAATGTCGTTGGCGCCAAAAAAGGTGTTCGAGAAAAAAAGAATAATTGAAATGGTAATTAAATGTCTCATGATTAGTGAATTTGACGTATTAAAAAATAATTGTTTTCGTATACCCAAAATCTGTAAGTATAAATATTAAAATTTACGACATGCTTACAGATTCACACCCGGGTTGAACGGTTTGATGAAATAGCATTTGCTGGCACTACTTAGGTATAACCACGACTTAGAAATTGTGGTGAGCGAAAAACGCTTAATTTGGGCCATTGTTTGTGGTTGTGATTTGATGGGCAAATATAACAATCCTTTTGAAGCTATATTCTCGTCGTCATTTTTTGTATATTATTTCAATTATTTTTCGTCCTGCAAAGAGCAACTACAAAGGATTGATAATTAAAAGTAATATACAACACATCAAAATAAGGGGACTGTTTGAAAAAAAATACTATGGCTCATTCGATTAAAACCATCAATAATACCACAACTTGAAATGCTATCAGCGAATAGTGAACTAAAAAGGAGAAGATCAATACTTAACTTACCCGATTTATGCTTATCGTGACACTTCTGCGCATAATCTGTCGGTCTCAATGACAAAAAACCGGAAATGTAATAAAAAAACGTGCGCCCCGGCTCGGTTCAGACAATACATCGATGTGTCCGTTCATATTGTTTATATGGCTTTTGGCAATGTAAAGCGAAATACCTATACCACTTTTATTTACGGATCCGTCGGTCTTTGATTTACCAAAGGGTTCAAAAATACTTTTTAACTGTGAATCCGGAATGCCCGGGCCATGATCGGCAATTTCTATCAGAACATTATTGTCTACCTCTTTGAGATAAATGTCAATGGGCATTTCAGGAGCTATTTGGTGGGCATTGGTAAGAATGGCAAAAATGGCACGCTCGGTTTTTTGTTTGTCGATAAATATGGGTGCATCGCTTGAAATATGTGTGCGAATGGCCTGATCTTGCCTACTTAGCGCTTTCCACTGATTAATGCATTGCAACATAAAGTTTTCGGCATTGCATGGCGCATTTCGGTAAACCACCTGATTATTAGCTATTTTTGATGCCTCCAGCATATTCTCAATTGTAGTCATAAGTTCGTTTCCGGAATTTAAAGCATACCGGGAGTATTGTTCCATTTTTGGATCGTCGCTATTCATCGAAATTAGCTGATTGAATCCGAGTAATGAGTTTAACGGTGTACGTATTTCGTGTGACAGGTTTTTCAGAAACGAATCTCTTAGTGCATTGGTTTGTCGTTCGCGCTCAATGGCTTGTTCCAGTTCTTCGTTCTTTTTTATCAGGGTATTGATCAGGCTCTGTCGGTCTTTTTTGGCAACACACGCCTCCACGGCATTTTTAAGAATTAGTTTTACTGATTCGCATTCCCATGGTTTTTTTATGTATCCATATATGTTTTGCTGATTGATAATATCGATAATTGAATCGATATTTACCAGTGCAGAAATAATAAGAAATGATGTATGGGCATTTTGTTTTCTACATTGGTTTATTAGCCCGATTAAGTTCGCGTGCGACGTATTAAAATCGATAATGGCAACAGCGATAAATTGATCGTCGAATAAGCGGAGAACTTACTC